>JALZAE010000089.1 GCA_030948535.1 Gemmatimonadota bacterium
TCCATCTGAGGCTTCGAGAGCACGCCCGTCGCGAACGAATTGAAGTACGCGCTCTGCTTGCCCGGCGCCTCACACGTCGTTCAACTCGTGGGCGAGCTTCCATTCGCATCGGCCGGCGACGAGCTCACCGATCCGCACTGTCGCGTGATGAAATCGTCCCACTCGTTGTATGGACCGGGCTGCGTCGACCACCCAGCCCGCGCTTCCGGGGATGGGATTGCCGTAACGGTCGAGGAACGTGACGTGCAACTGAACCGTCGACCTGATCGGTGCGCTCGACGGGAAATCGCTCCGGCTACGAAGCCCGCTAACTGCGATACTGGCGTCACCGTGGTTGTGAAGGTGACGCTGTTGATGCCCGGCGCCGACGCTGTGACGGTGACCGTACGCGCACATCGTGCAGTTCATCTATCGCGAGCGGATCTCGCCGCAGGGTGTCGCACTGGCCGGAACGATGGATGTGAGCTCGGGCAGCTATCCACTGACGACCAGTCTCAGCGACATCCACTGGCACACGGACACCCCGGGCGTCACGCTGGCACCGTTCGCCCCGCGAAACGCCTACCTCGATCAGGGTAGCGGCGCGGCGCAGAGCAGCGCCCCGATGGCCGCCGCGATCTTCGACCGTCCCTCTACGCTCCCACCGCACAGAATGCCAACCTCACGTTGAGCGAAACATGGCGGGCGACGGCGCGAGATTTCCTCATCTGCAATTGCCAAGTGACGAAGGAAGTCTGGTGGTCGCGCGAGGTGCGCGGCGGCAAGGCATCGTACGCGCACATCCGCATATTGACCCCGGCGCCCGATGAACTGAGCTGGATCAACGAGCATCTGAAGAACGACGGCTACGCCGCGGTTCCTTGAGCCTGAGGACCAGCGATCGTGCACTGGCCTGCAGCTACGGGTCTTTGTCGACAGATTTTCCGCGACCTCCAAGTACTGCGCAAGCCAACGTCGCAGTCTGCCCGGGAGGCCCTCGACGCCGAGCTCGACGTAACGCTCACACTTTCCCATCCTGATCTGTCTCCTCTACAACCCGCTGTGAGGAGACATCATGCTTCGGCTTGTCGTATCGGCGCTCGTACTACTGTTTGCGACACCATCGACGTCATCGGTGACGCATCGGGACGCTCGCCAGCGCACCGATCTGGCGGCCGCCATTGATTCGTTCGTCGACCGGCAGGTCGCAGCCGATTCCTTCTCGGGCGTGGTCCTCTTCGCAGCAGTCGGCGCGCGCGCGTACCAGCGCGCGGTCGGCGTCGCGAACCGTGAAACCGGTACACGGATGGGAGTGGACACGAAGGTGCAAATCGCATCAGCGACCAAGCTGTTTACGCAGATTGCGATCCGACAGCTCGAGCAGGCCGGCAAGCTATCGTTGTCGGATACGGTTGGACAATTCTTGCCGGCGTATCGTAATGCCATCGTCCGCAGCCGCGTGACGGTCGAACAACTGCTCCGTCATCGGTCTGGCGTCGGCTCTTTCTGGAACGAGCGCTTTCTTGCGCACGTGAGCGAGATCCGAACCGTCAACGACTATCTCGCGCTCTTTCAGGACGACTCCCTCCTGTTCGCGCCTGGCACCGACCAGGCGTACAGCAATGGCGGCTACGTCATCCTGGGCGCCATCATCGAGCGGGTGAGCGGTATGTCCTACCACGACTACGTGCGTGAACACATCTTCGCGCCCGCCGGGATGACCGAGACAATGCCGTACGACGACCGCGCACCTCGTTCGAACGTCGCCGTCGGATACACCTTCCAATCGCTTGGCGGCGTGCCCGGCGGAGATCGCCGATTGGCTGGCGTGCGCCCCAGGCCGGGATACGATGCTGCCAGCGCGTCGCAGGGCAGCAGCAGTTCCGGAACTCCGTCGATGATCATTCGACGCCCTCGGGACACGACGGACGCGGCGGTCGCGCCTCCCCCTGCGTCAGCTGGCCCTCGGCTCCGTATCATGGGCGCCGACGGCAAGGAACTGAGTCCACAGGAGGCCCGCGCCGCAATCGCGCAGCGAGCGGCGAGTGGAACGCCCCGCCGCTCAAACGCTGCGTTCCAAGCGAGCATGTCCGGCCCTGCTGGTGACCACTACTCAACCGTCGGCGATTTCCTCAAGCTGGCCCAAGCGCTCGTCGGCCGCAAACTGCTTGATAGCGTGCGGACCAAGGCTGTGCTCGGCGATCGCTTTGCACAGGGATCCGACTTTCGCGCGAACGGGGGCGGCCCGGGATCGAATGCCGAGTTCTCGATCTTTCCCAGCGGCGATGTCGTGGTGGTGCTCTCGAACTACGATCCGCCGGCCGCGACTGCCGTCGCACAGTTCATCCGTTCGCGCGTGCCATCGGCGCCCCGCTGACGGAGGCCGATGCCTCGCTGGTGGGTCGAGCCAAGCTTGGCGACGCCATGGCGTTCGAGACGCTGCTGCGGCGCCATTTCCGCGGTGCGTTCCTCGTCGCGATGGCACAGCTCGGTGAGACGAGTGATGCCGAAGATGCATGTCAGGATGCGTTTGTCCGGTGTTGGGAACGGATCCACGAATGCCGAGAGCCCACGCGGTTCGCGGCGTGGCTGCTCCGCAGCGTTCGGAATGCGGCGCATAACCATCGCGAGTATCTGGATCTCCGCGCGGGCGTCGCCCTCGGCGTCCAGCATGCGGCGCCGGCGGCGTCCACACCGGACCGCGAGCTCGACCGGCGCGAGCTGGCCGACGCGCTGTGGCAGGCGCTCCTGCGGCTCAACGCACGGCAGCGCGAAGTGGTGCTGTTGCACGACCTCGAGGGATGGCGGCATGCTGAAATCGCTCTCAAGTTGGACATCTCGGAGATGATGTCGCGACGCCACCTGAGTGATGCGAGGAAGATCCTGCGCGAGCTGTTGCACGGAACGGCTTTTCCGGAGAGTCCAGATGACCCATCGTGACGATGAGGAGTTTCTCGCGACGGATTTGAGCGCGCTCGACCCCCATCGCGATCCGTTGCTGACGGACCGAGTGATCGCCCGCGCGATGACGCGCATTGTCGCATCCGAGCGTCCCACCGCGCCGTCGACCAATTCGGTGCTTGGGGACGTTGCGAAGTGGTGGCGTCCGGGGCTGGCCGCAGCGGCACTCGTTACGGCTGTGGCCGGGGGCTCGATCCAAGTCATTTCGGGAAGGCCCGTCGACGGTTCCGATGCAGAACGTGTGGAGACACAACTACTCGACTGGACGCGCACCGGGCACGTTCCGAGCAACGGGGAATTACTCGCAGTGTTCCGAGGGCGCGTCCGATGAGCCACGCGAGCGCGCGCGGTATCGCATTGCTCATCCTGACCTTCGCCGTCGGCACGCTGGCCGGCGTCGCGGTACAGCGCACAGTGACGAGGCACGCGAGCCAGAGCATGCGGTTTAGGCTCCAATCACCGGACATGCTCAACGGCCTCGGGTTGACGCGAGAACAACGGCACGCAGCCGATGCGATCCTCGAGCGCAGCAGTCCGCGTTCCGAGGCCGTCATGCTCGAAATGGCTCCTCGTCTCGCAGCGATCGCTGATTCCGTGAACGCGGAGCTCGGTGTGATCCTCACTCCGGCGCAGCGGACGAAGCTCGATTCGATGACCCATGGCGCTGTCATCGTGCTTAAGAAGAAAAACGCTGAGGGACACGAGCGAATCGACACGATTCTCAAGCGGTAGTGCGAGGACCCCGTCGCCCCCCACGTCTCCGTACGACTCGCGATTCAGGGCTGGGCAGTCCTAGCCGATCAAGTCACTCATCGCATAACGAGCGCGATCGCTGCGCATGGATGGGATGGCGCTCACTGCGGCGCCGGCCCGAGGCGTCGCGCGAGCATTGCGAACAGAGCGTCAGCCGGACGTTTCATCGGGCACCCAGGAGCGGAGAGGCGGGGTCCGGAAACGGGACCCCGCTGGCACAACATCAGGGTCGCGATCATGGTCGATCTGCGGCACGCTCAATCTGCGCACCGACCGGGCGTTGGCCACGGTACGAGTCGAGTGAGAGCCACGTGCGGAATGAAGCGGCAACCGACGGCATCGATGGTGACCATGAAGCATATCGCGCTCCAACAACTCAACTCCGTTCTACTTCACAACCCGAAGAACCCGGCGAACCTCGGCGACCACGTCCTCAACGAATCGTTCGGTATCATGGTAGTGCGTGTGCGATAGTGGCGTCATCGATACCGGCCAGGGGCCGGCAGCCATCGTGACGTCGTCTATCTGCGTACCGTGACCTTCGTCCCAGAGATCTCCGAGCGGGTATCCAAGCACATCATACTCATCGTACATATTGACCCAGCGGGCCACTGCTCGATACGCAACTGGAAGCGAATCCCTGGGAAACTTGATGCATTCGGTGATCTTAACGGGAGGCAAGAATAGCGGGATATTCGAGCCGTATGTCACGAACGTCGTGAGGGTTTCCATGCGCTCAAACGGTGTAGTACCGACGCCACTGTGCTGCCGTCGTAAATCCGCCGTGGTCGTCCTCGGTCCGATCGGAACGAGTTCCCCGCTGTCACGCTCCTCATTCCAGATGTAGTTGCTAATGATCACGCTCCCGAGCGAGTGGGCAAGGATCGCGAGCGGCGTCACTTCTCCGGTTGGCAGCCGTGCCTCGAGTTTCGCGAGAGAGCTCCGCACGCATTCATGAATCTTCGCGTACACGGGCTGGCCGTCTTGGAAGTAGCCGGAGAGGTAACCGACGGGGTCACCGAGTGCACTTACAATCCACTCTCGCGCGCGTTGGAGGTGCATGCGCGACCTGCCGTGCTGCATTCGCCGCCAGATCTCATGTTGATGTAGCTGCAGGATTGGCGACCAGAAGCACGGTTCGACCTCTACTCGCGCCGCGAGCTGGCCCAATTGACGCCGCAGCCGTGCCGTTACCGCTGCGGCGAAATCAGCCGGCGGATCACCCATTCCGTGAATGACGAGAACTCCCAGCTTTGTGCTCATAGGATTCTTGTAGATTTGGGCACGACGTTCGGTTCTTCAGTCGCACAGACTCGGACCGAACCCCCTGGGTTCGCCGGAGACTCAATTCGCTGAGTGCCCCAGTAAGAAGGAGCGCTGCGCCAAGCCGAGCAAATTGTTCCTCCTACTCCGCTGGGGCAACAGAGCCGAGCGGTTCCAGGAGACGGCAGGTGTTGAACCATGTGACCGATTCCAGCGTCACGTATTTCCATCGTCCGAGCTCCGCTACTCGGTCCGGTGTGATGGACCTCGCAGGGCGATAGCGGTTACGCCACAAGCATCGACCGCTTGCGCGGAACCAACAGATGGAATCAGCGCCCCGCGGCTCGCACACGACTTTGCAAAGCGAAAGGGCCTCGTCCTCCTGCCACTCCGAGGTCGATCACATCACATCATCGTTCAGGCTGATAGGGATGCTGGCCGGCGTGCGCAACGCCTGACGATGCCATTCGTGCACGCGTAGTGAATTTCACGACCCGGATATCGATTCGTGTGCTTCGCCGCACGACAGCGATCGTTGGGGGGGTCTTAGGGCAGCGATTCTCACGTTGAGGGTTGTGTCGTCACAGCGTCTTGCGCTGCCGCATTGCGCCCTGACTGTCTGTTACGGGGCCAACGGTACGGCCTCGCGCCATGTCACATACGCAAAGCTCCACCGGTAGTTCTGATTGAACTGCTTCGCGCCATCGAGCCACGCATCGCGCACGCCGCCGACGAAGAGCGAATCGGCACGGGCGCGGTACGTAGCGTCCCCCGTCTGGCGATAGATCCAAGCATAGAGCGGTGCGATGAGCAGATTCAGATCCGGGGCCGGCCCGGTATTCACGCAATCGCCCGACGGAGTGCAGTAGTTGGTATTCGCGTATTGCATGGTGTTTTGCGAGGCGAGCCAGGTGTGCGACCACATCCAGTCGGCGCACGATTTCACGGCGGGGAGCACGCGCTGGTCGCTGGAGCCGTCATGCCAGCCGATGAGCGCTTCTGCCGTCAGTCCTACCATGAACGGTTGCACGAACGTCGCCGTCTGCGCGACGCACATCTGATCGAGGTGATGGAGCGCCTGAACGACCATTGAATCCAAACGCGCACGGTGTGGGTTGCCAAGTTTCTCGGTTAGTCGCATCGCGTTAACGGCGTAGGCGGTCTCACGGCTCGCCGCGAAATTTTCCGTCCAGGCAAGCGGCGTCGTTGGCGCCGAGTACATATTTGTACCCAGCGCGACGACGGCACCTCGGGCCAACGTGTCGCCGCGACGCTCGAAATCCATCAACTGGCCGTGCGGGAAGTTCCAATATCCCGGGACCCCGCCGCCATTATAGAGCACGTAATGACGGTATACCGCGGCGGCATTCCGCGCGCACGTGATGAACGTTCCTTGACCAGTATAATCGGCAATCTGGTAGTACACTCGCGCGCCGTCGTAGTACGTCGCCCCAAGAGGTGGATCCTTGATCACGGTTGCCGTCCCGGTATCCGCGACTTCGGCGCAGTGCTGAACGGCATGCTGCGTCATCTGCGCGGTCCACTGCGCGAGGAGTGGAACGGGGAACCGCGGGACGCTCACCACGAATTGCGCCGTCACGCCAGAACGCACATCCCTCGCGACAATACTCGCCGCACCGCGCGCCACTCCCCGTACCGCTCCCGCTGCTACCGTTGCGTGGGTCGCGTCGGATGTCGACCACTCGAGCACGGGCGATGCGATCACATGACCCGCGCTGTCCTTCGCCGTCACGGTGATGGGAAGCGTACCACCAACGTCTACTCCTTGTGTTACCGCCGCCAGCTCGAGCGCTGCGACCAGTGGTGCCGTCGCGGGGGCTGTAGCCTCAGGGCCACCATTACATGCACAGAGTGCGGCGCCGAGAAGGAGGCCGGACGCGTGCGCGATACCCCGCGCATTTCGATTCATGGAGGAAGTGCCGGAAGGAGACAACCCGCGACTGCAAGAGCATTCGGAACAGGATGCATGCTCTCGGGTCAAGCATCGCGCCGTGATGGGCGTCACAGCGAGGACGCCGTATCGATTTCGATGCCCCACCGGGCTAGCTCGCCGCTTGCGAATCGTTCGCGCAGGCAGACATGAGCGGGTTGCCCCAGCAGGGTGAGAGCAGCGATACGTCGCCTGGAACGCCGAGCTAGATTCATGCACGAGGACCACTTCATTAGCCTCGCGTCGCACCGATGGGATCGCCGAGGTGGACGGACTTGCCCGCACCTGAGGCATTGCATGCGCACGTCGTATGCAACTGCTCAGGACGCCGCGTGCGTGAGCTGCTGGCCCGAATACAGGCTATGCGGTGGCAAAAGTAGCATTCCCGCCCACGATCCTGAGTCACGGCGCAGGCTGCCCCGGCAATTTGAGATTCGCGCGGCGGCCGGCGGGCGCTGCAAGGTTGGCGGCACGTCGCGCGAAACGCGCGAGAGGGCTCGCAACTTGCGCAGAATCGACAAACGCGTCAGGGCCAGCGTGGCTCGCAATGACCCACGCGGCCGACTGCATCTCTCGGAGGGAGAGTTATGAGCATCTTTGGAACGATCATGTCGAAAATCTTCGGACACAACGCGGCGGCTCCGGGCAGCGCGCCGTGGGCGCCGCCGGCAGGCGCCAACGCTCAACCGACGACAACCGCGCCCGCGCCGGCCACGGCTGCACCCGCACGCATGTCGGAGGTCGACGTAGAAGCGATCTTGACGGATATGGCGTCGAAATACAGCCATGAGGTCAACTGGCGTTACTCCATCGTCGATCTGATGGCCATGCTTGGCATCGACAACAGCCTCGCGCAGCGAAAGTCGTTAGCCACGGAACTTGGCTACACGGGCGACATGAGTGACAGCGCAACTATGAATATCTGGCTTCATAAGGAAGTCATGCGAAAGTTGGAAGAGAACGGCGGAAAGGTCCCCGCGGACTTGCTCAAGTGATCGTAGCAGAGTCACGTCAACTGCGGCGTGAACCTGGAACGCCAGACCCACTCTTCTTGCTCGTGCCGCACATAGCGTCTCTCATCAGGATGAACTCATGTCGCTCATCGACGTCGCTCAACAGGCCCTCGGCCAATCTGGTGTAGCACGAGTCAGCCAACAGCTCGGCATTCCGCCGGGCTTGGCACAGACGGCAATCGCCGCCGCTTTGCCCATGCTCGTGAATGGCATGGCCCGGCATGCATCGCAGCCCGCGGGGGCCGATGCGATCCAGCAGGCGACCGATGCACACGACGGAGTCCTGGCCAACGTGCCCAACGTCCTCAACGCAGGTCCTCCGGCCGATCAGTCCGCTCAAGGTGGTCTTCTGGGCCGCATTCTCGGCAGTCACCAGCAGACGGTCCACGACGGCGTCCAACAGGCGAGCGGTCTCAATGAGGACCAGGTGGGCAAGCTTCTCATGATGGTGGCACCCATCGCTCTTGGCGTGCTCGCACATCAGCGCAAGCAGCAAATGTCGCAGAACCCCCAGGGCGGCCCGGACCTGAGCGCCACGCTCCAGCAAGAAGCCACCGCTGCGCAGCAGCAATCGCCGCAACTGGGCGGACTACTGAGACAAATCATGGGGCGCTAGCTCCCGTCCGTTTAGAGGCTGCCAGTTCTACCGAGTCGCGAAGAAGTGCAATGCCGAAGGGTCGCATGCCGCGTCGTTCGCGACGCGCGACCGAGACGTATCCGCGCTCGTTCCGTCCCGATGACGCCGAGGCTCGCGGCTCGCCGCGAACCGGGCGAGCGCACTAGGTCCAGAGGTAGGCGCTTGCTCGGTGCGCCGACACGATCACATACGGGCTGAGGAACGTTTCGCGTCCGCGGATCCGCTGATGGATTCCCCGTTCCAGCCTCGTGAATCCGTCCCCGTCGTTGCCGTGCTCGCTCGTTGTCTGCTTCCGGCTGCAGTTTGATAACGCGCTCGAGCGCGCGCGGCCGACTGTGACGACGTCCGCTTCGGCCACAGCACTGGAATGTCGCATCGAACAGGATCCGCATTACCTGCTCGACGCCAACGGTAGCGTCAGGGATCCTCTATGTCTTGAGCAACAACCGGCAACCGGCCAGAACTCTGTTCTCGCGTATTCTCGCGGTGCAGGCGGAAGCTTGACGGCCATCTCCGGCAGACCGTTCCTCACGGGCGGCAGTGGCGTGGCGAACGCGACGCAGAAGCTCGGGCCTCATGATGTCGACTTCCCGATCGCTGTGAGCACCGACGACACTCGTTTGTTCGCGGCGAACCCGGGTTCGAACACCATCGCCGTCATGACGATTAAAGGCACGCCCGTGTGGGGTCGCCCTTCGCAGCCGGCGGCATCAATCCCGTGAGCATCGGTGTGAGCGGCACCCGTATCTACGTCGTCAACAAGTCGAACGATCCGACGCAAGGTTCTGAAGTGGTACACAAATCTGAACAGGCGGGATAAGTGGACAGGCGGGCTTCCCTGGCGACATGTTCGCTGATCCCACGAGTGTCTCGCTCTGCCGTCGAAGGCCGATTCTTCCCCACTGGAGCTGCTGATGCGCACACCCTGGTTGGTCCCGTTTTTTCCGCTCGTCGGCGCAGCCTGTGGATCTGCTCCCGACGCCCGATCCGGTTCTCCTCCCGGCGGACGGCTCGCGAGCCCGGCACCGAACACGTCGCTCGCCACCCAGGGTTCGGCGACGCCAATCTTCTCGACGCTCCACGACATCACTGGGGAAGACGAGACGATCATGGGCGATCCGGCGGCTCCAGGCAAAGAGTTCGTCGTGCGTATTCGCGAGCTGCCGGGGACGATCATTCCGCCGCACACTCACACCTTCGACGAACATCTGACAGTCGTGCAGGGAACGCTCTATTTCGGCATGGGAAAGAGCTTCGACTCGACCGCGCTGCATGCCTATCCAACTGGCAGCTACATCTACATGCCGCGCGGCACACCGATGTTCGGCTATGCGCCCGGCGCGGTCATCGCGCAGGTTCACGGTGTCGGCCCGTTCGAGCAGAAGTTTGTGGACTCGATGTTCACGTTGAGCGACACATCGCGTCGCTATGACGCGGCCGGTACGGCGCCGACGCGCTTTCACTTCCGAATTGGCGACGCGGTCGCGGCGCGCGGTGCGAGCGGTACCATCCGCGATGGCTTCGCGCTCGGACCGATCGTCGAGTACATCGTGCGCGCGAGCGACAATCACCTGTTCATGGCCCAGGAGCGCGAGCTCAGCCGTCGCTAGTCGTGTACAGCATCGATGCGACGGGTAGCGGCATGCCCACGATGGGGCACCCTTCCGCTTGAGCTCCTCCTGCACCGTGGCCCACTCGAGCAACGGAGCGTCGCGGTCGGTCTCACGAGTGGGCCGAGGAACAGGCAGGCTTCGAGCTCCGCTTCGTCGAGGTCCTCCGGCAAATGGCCCCGACACGCCGATCGCCGTGAAGCGTGTGAGATAGGCCTTCACGCCGTCTGGGAAGGGCCGAGACTGCGCGCGATACCGCGCTGGTTCAGCCGCTGGTCGAACCGGAACCGCAGGGTCTCGATCACTCTTCTGGGGTATCTCTTTCGAATCCCACGGGATACACGATGCGACAACTGATCTCGCTCTGCTCATTCGTGGCGCTCGGCCTGGTCGGCGGGTGTGTGGATCATCCTTCAGCGGCGGCCCTGCCCTCTCAGGATTACCCGGGCGCGAGCACCAGCGATGGCACGCTGCAGGTGTGGGTC
>JALZAE010000094.1 GCA_030948535.1 Gemmatimonadota bacterium
TTGAAGATCTGCGTCCACTCGGCGCGCGGATCGATCTTCACGTCGACGTCCGCGATGGCGAGCTTGCCCTCGTTCGGCGTGATCTTCGCGACGGGCGAGATGAAGAAGCTCGGGCCCGCCTGGTACAGGAGCTTCTTGCCATCGGCAGAGAGGATGAAGTTGTTGATCTCCGGCGCGAGCGTTTCGTCTTTGCGCTTCGCGAGATCGTAGTGATGCAGTGAGCCGCGGTTGTCGACGTTTCGCAGGTAATAGACTTGTCCCGCTTCGCCCGCCTGCAAGCTGAACAGCTCCGACGCGGCAATGGGGAGCGCAAGGATGCGGAACTCGATCCCATCGAAATCGACGCGTGTCGCGCCGGTTGAATTCGCCGATGGCGCAGGCGGCGCGAGACGGACGTCGGCGCCGCGCCTCGTCGAGTCGCCGCGCGCGGCCGTATCGCGCCGGGCACTCGAGTCGCGCACGACGACGACCTTCTCCTCGTCGTTCTCCTTCGCCATCGGGTTGGGCAGATCCTTGCGCAGCACGATCGCGTAGATGTTGCGCGTCCGCCTGAAATCGAGATTCGCCTGGGAGAACCAATCCTGCAGCGGGCCGGCGTCGGTCGATCCGAAGACGTAGAGATATTTCCCGCTGCGATCGAACACGGGCTGCGACACCTCGGCCAAGCCGTCGGTGACGCGGTGCGACTTTTCCTCGGCCAGATTGTACAGGAAGAGCGAGGTGACGAGCGACTGCGTGTTCACCGTGTAGGCGAGCCACTTCGAGTCGGGCGACCAGCCGAAGGTCAAGCTGGACAGACCGGAGGGCGAATAGACTTTGTTGCCGGCGACGAGCCTGGCGACACCGGTCTTGAGATCGATGATGTACGCGCTCTGCGAGTTGTCCGAGTAGGCGATCTTCTGCCCGTCGGGCGACCACGCGAGCTCGGCGTAGAAGCCGTGGCCGGCGAGCTTGTACGTCTTCGCCTCGCCGCGACCATCCTGCGCCGCCACCTTGAGCTCGTACTCGCCGCTGGCATCGGTGACGTAGGCGATCCGCGAGCCGTCGGGCGACCACGCGGGAGAGCGATCGTTCGCGGCGGGACTGTTGGTCAGATTCCGCGGATCGCCCTTATCCGCCGGCACGGTGACGATCTCACCGCGGTACTCGAACGCCGCGCGCGCGCCGGCCGGCGAGATGGCGGCGTTGCGGATGTAGCGATCACCGCGGACGAAGCGCGGACGCGTCTCGCGGAGGTCGGCGGCGACGCCGATGGCCAACTTGCGCGGCGTCCCCTTCGCGCCGTCCATGATGTGCAGATAGCCGCTCTGCTCCAGCGCGAGATTTCCAGACCCCGGATCGGTCGAGATGCCGAGCACGGGGAAGTCGGCGCAGTCGGTGATCTTCCGAATCGCTTTCCCCGCCAGGTCGTACGCATAGACGTTGAACTCGCCGTCGCGATCGGAGCGGAAGTAGACCGTGTTCCCGATCCACTGTGGATCGACGTCGTTGGACCGGCTCGCCGGCTGCTGAATTTTCTCGACGGCGTGCGTGGCGACGTCGTAGACCCAGATCTGCGACGCGGTGCCGCCGCGATAGTGCTTCCATTCCTCGAAGCGCGGCGCGATCGGGTTGTAGGCGATGTGCTTGCCATCCGGCGACCACGCCGCGCGGGCGGCGTTCGGAATCGGCAGGCGGGTCTCGAGTGCGTTGTCGACCGTGACCGTGAAGAGCTGGGTGTAGCGATTGGTGAACGACTCGCGGCCCGAGGCGAAGAGCACGCTCTTGCCGTCCGGCGTGAAGCCCTGAACGATGTCGTCGCCCGGATGCCATGTCAGCCGCTTGGGAGCGCCACCGGTCGACGGCACGACGTACACGTCGGTGTTGCCGTCGTAGTTCGCGCTGAAGGCAATGAGCTTGCCGTCCGGCGAGAAGACCGGATTCTGCTCATCCCCGTCGGCGGTCGTCAGCCGCCGCACGTCGGAGCCATCGCGACGAGCGGTCCAGAGGTCGCCGGCGTAGACAAACGCGATGTGCGTCGCGCTCAGCGCGGGTTGCGCGAGCAGGCGCGTGTCGGTCACGCTCGGCTGCGCGACGATCGTCGGCGGCAGAGTGAGCGCGAGGGCGAGGCCGAGCAGGGCTGACGGGGAGCGCATCATGATTTTTCGCGAGGTGGGGGAAGGGCGACGCGGATTGATTGACGCTAGCGCGCACGGCTTGAATCGTCTAGACGGCGGACGTGCGGCGCGATGCAGATGGGCTCGGTTGCGGTGTACCGTGCAGCACTCATTTCTTGTTGTGCGGCACGTTCATTCTTGCTTCTCTGATCTGCATCGCCAGCTGCCGTTCGATGTCGTCGGCGTCGAGGGGTGCGAGCATCTCCGTCAGCTCGGGATCGTCGGCGAACTCGTGACCGAGGCGGCCGTAGAGTCCGGCGACGAGTTGGAGCGTCTTGGTCACCTCTTCTTCGGTACGCAGGTTCACCTGCAGCGCGATCTCCTCCCGGAGCTCGGCGATCTCCGCGTCGCGTCCTTGCGACATCAGTACGAAGATGCTGAGGAAGATCGCTTCCAACGACACGATCATCGTCAGGAGCCCGAAGGGAAACGGATCGAAGGGACGGAAGCCGAGAAAGCCGACGTTCCAGAAAATCCAGATCGCAAACCAAAGGACGTGGAGCGCGAGAAAGAATGGCGAGCTCGACACTCGCGTGAGCCAATCGGCGGCGATCTCGAGCCGCGTCCGGTCGCGCGCGTGCTGAGCCTTCAGCGAATGAATCGCGCGGTGGGTGCCGGTCGCGCGTCGCTGGCGCCGCTCCATCGTCTCTGTGAGCGGGTTCCGCTTTTCGCCCTCGTCGGGACTCACGACGTGAGCGCCAGCACACGCACCGGACTCCCGCTGCCGTGCACCAGCTTGAGCGGCGCGGCGATCACGATGGCGCCGGTCGGTGGGAGCTGGTCGAGATTACAGAGGCTGGCGAGGCCGAACTTCCCCGCGCCGTGCATGATGGTGTGATTGGGAAACGGTGGGTCGAAGCGGCCTGCTTGACCCGCATCGGTCCCAACCGTCTCGACCCCGACGCCAAGGATGTCGCGCTCGGTCGCGAGCATGCGCGACGCCGCCATGTCGAAGCCCGGAGAATGTGGTCCGTCCTCGGCGACATTGAGAAACGATTTCGCGTCGCGTCGCGTGCTCCAGCCGGTGTGCAGCAACACCCAGGCGCCCGGCGGAATGCGGCCATTCGTCTTCTCCCACGCCAGAATGCCGTCGGCGGTCAACAAGAAATCCGGATTCTTCTCGACCTCACTCGTCACATCGATCACGCACGCCGGGCCGACGAAGCGCTTCGCGGGAATCGTGTCACACGCATTATCGGGGAGATCCTTCCCGGTGATCCAATGCACCGGCGCATCGAAGTGCGTCCCCGTGTGCTCGCCCAAGCGAATGGTGTTCCAGTACCATCCCGGGCCCTGCTCGTCGTACTCCGAGATCACCTCCATGGTGACTCCCGGCGACGAGGCGAACATCGGCGGCAATCCGATGACCGGCGTGTCGGGACCGAGCGGCTGGCTGAGATCGATGACGCGGATGCGGCCGTCGGCAAGCTCGCGGGCGAACTGGTGGAGCGACGTTGATTGCATGCGTGATTGTTGGTGAAAGGCGGCAAGGGGGGCACTTGGCAGCTACGAATGCCCGGCGCTGGGTGCGGAGTGTTTTCGCTTTTCAGCGCCCATCCATCGGGCGAACTGGAAACGGTTTTCGAGGAGCGCCAGATCGGTCACGAATCCGGCTGGTCCTTTCGCATCCACCTTGGCGACGATGGTCGTCAGGGTTCGTGAGGCGAGAGCGTCGGTCAAGGCGGTGCTCAGCTCTTCCGTCGTGCGGACGGTGGCCGTGCGCGGAATGCCCGCGCCGGCGGCCATGGCGGCAATGTCGCTGCCAGTCGCCGTGGCCGTGGGAAATCCGCCGACCGAGAGGAGACTCTCGTTGTCGAACACGATGTGGACGAGGTTCGCCGGACGATAGCGCGCGAGGGTGGTGAGTCCGCCCAAATTCATCAGGATCGAACCGTCACCGTCGAGCACGATCACATCGAGCTCGGGCCTGCAGAGCGCGATGCCGAGTCCCATCGACGACGCGAGCCCCATCGCGTGCTGCAGATAGAAGAAGTTCGGGCGATGGCCGATCGACTGCAGCTCCGCCGCGACGGCACCCATGATGGTGACGACGGCGCGCTCTTGGAGCTGGGGGTAGATGGCGGTGAGGGCGTCGAGACGAAGCAAGGTGAGGCGGGTGTAGGATGTGGGGGGTGGGGTGTGGTTAGCGTCCGGCTGCCGCTCGCTACGATTGCTCCTCCCACATCAGGTCTCGACACAGCAACAGCGCGACGGGCTTGTTCGCGGAATAGGCGAGCGTTTGTGCCTTCTTGATTCGATGGGCGACGTGGGTGGGAGCGTCGAGATAGGCGAATGGAATTCTCAGCGCTTGCAGCACATGCTCGGTCACGCCCCCGCCTTCGGTCTGCCAGGGATCGCGCTCGCCGAACTCGCCGCGATGGCTGATCAGCATCAGCAATGGAATGCGATAGAGCTGCGCGCACGAGACGATGCCGTTCACCGACGCCAGGAAACCGTGATTCTGCATCAGCATCGCGGACATCACGCCGGCGAAGTGCGCGCCCGCGGAGATGCCGACGCCCTCCTCTTCCTTGGCCAAACGCACCAGCGTCATGGCGCCGTCGTCTTCCGCCATGCGAATGAGATGGACGAGCCACGTCTCCGGCAACGCGGAGACGAGCGACACGCCGCAGTCCTTGAGCGAGGCGTAGATGAGCTGCGAAGCGGATTGCGAAACTGGCATGAGGAGTCTTAGGCGTGGCGCTGGTGTCCCGCAAGCTCGCGACGATCAGACTGCTTTCGTCACGTGCAGCACGTCGGTGACGAGCCACCAGATGCCGACAGTGAGAATCGCGCCCGGCACGACGTAGCGAATCCAGTAGTAGAGCCACACCGGCGCGGCGTGGTCCGTGGAGTCGAGCTCGCGCAGCGCGTCGGATCTCTTGAACGCCCAACCGACGGTGAGCACCGCGAGCAGCGAGCCGAGGGTCTGCATCCCCGATCCGAAGAAGAGATCCCACGGGACAAAAATGCGCATGTTGATCATCGGCGGAATCGCCAACAGGAAGACGGCGGCGCTCACGATCCACACGGCGCGCGTGCGCGTGAGCCGCGTATTGTCGGTGATGCCGGCGACGAGCACCTCGAACGAGGCGACATCGGAGAGATAACCGGCGCCGAACAGTCCGGCGAAAAAGAGAAATCCAAATAGCCAGCCACCTGGGATC
>JALZAE010000106.1 GCA_030948535.1 Gemmatimonadota bacterium
CGATGACACACCGCGTGCCGATCGCCGCGTTCTTGTCGATGATCGCCCCTTCGATCCTGGTGTCGGCGCCGATGCCCGGATGGTCCGGTCCTTCCTGCACCCGGCCGCGCGCTTCCGCCTCCGCCCACCAGTAGTAGTCGGCGCCCAGCATCACCGTGCGATGGATATGCGTGCCGCGATCGATGAAGGAGCGGATGCCGATGACCGCGTCGGAGATGTTGCTGTCGACGATCACGCTCCCCTCGCCAACGATCGTGTTGGTGATGTTCGAGCGCGTCACCTTCGCCGGCGGGAGCATTCGCGCGTTGGTGTAGAGCGGCATCGCGGCGTCGTAGAGATTGAACGCCGGCTTCGGCTGCGCGAGCATGATGTTCGTCTCGAAGAACGAGCGCACCGTACCGATGTCGTTCCAGTAGCCGGTGAACGGGTACGAGATGACGCGGCGCTCGTGGATCGCGCCGGGGATGATCTCCTTGCCGAAGTCGTGCTGGTCGGGATGCGCGTCGAGTACCTCACGCAGCACGTCGCTCTCGAAAATGTAAATGCCCATCGACGCGAGATACACGCGACCCGCGGCCTCCATCGCGGGCGACACGGGGCTCGCTTTCCCATCGAGCTGATCGAGCGGCGGCTTCTCGTAAAACTCGGTGATGCGCTGATCGGCGTCGGTCTTGAGGATGCCGAAGCCCGGCACCTCACTCGCCACCACCGGCGTCGCCGCGATCGTGATGTCGGCGCCAAGCTCTTTGTGATGCTCGAGCATCATGCGATAGTCCATCGAGTAGAGCTGGTCGCCCGACAGAATGGCCACCTGGTCGTGCGGATAGCCGCGGATGTGCGCGATCGACCTGCGCACGGCGTCGGCCGTGCCCTGGTACCACTTTCCGCTCGCCGGCGTCTGCTCGGCGGCCAGAATCGTCACGAAGGCGCTGCGAAAGCGATCGAAGACGTACGAGCGCGCGATGTGGTTGTTGAGGCTGGCCGAGTTGTACTGGGTGACGACGAAGATGCGGTCGAGGCCGGAGTTGATGCAGTTGGAGATCGGCACGTCGACCAGCCGGTACTTGCCCGCGAGCGGCACCGCCGGCTTCGCGCGATCCCGCGTCAGCGGAAAGAGCCGAGTTCCCGCTCCGCCTCCGAGAATGACGGCGAGTACTCGATTCATCGAATCAGGGCCCGGTTAAGGGTGGCTGAGGGGCGACCGTGCGTGTGCGAGCAATGCATACTCGTTCAGGCGAACCATGGCCAGATCGATGCCATGGCGCCACTTAGCGGCAGGTCACAGCGGAGGGGCCGGCCAGGTCACGGGGGCTCCTCATCCTTGGCAGAACGGCGGGCGAATACGCGCTGCCTTTCTCCAGGGGGGATTTGATGAGTAGGTCGATTTCGATGGTCTGCGTCGCGTTGGGTTTCGCCCTCGCGAGCAAAGCAAGTTCAGCGAGGGCCCAGACGACGGATACGATCGCCAGGAAGGGCGCGGCCTCGCCACTCCTGAATGGCGGCATATTCGGCATGAGCGTCGATCGGCTCATACCCGAGGGCGGCGGTGTCCGCGACGGCACCACGCTGGTGACGTTTCGCATCACGAATCTCGAGCCGCAGGGGTTTGGCGTCGATGCCGCGATTGGCGTTTGGCCGGAAGGATTCCGCTACGCCGCGCTGGGGATAGGCGTCGACGTCGGTCCGGCATATAGCGTCGCCTTGCCGAACACAACTTTTCTGCTGAAGGCGGGCCCGAGCGTCATCGCCATCGTTGGCACGGGGGGCGCCACGGGTGCGATCGGTGGATACGTCGGCGGCGGCATCATCCGCCGCCTCACACCCGGGTTCGGCGTTCGCTTCGATGCCGCCGAGCACTTCTACTCCGTCAACGGCGCCGACGGCGGGGGGACCAGGGCGCTGACCTTGGGCTTCGGCGTCACAAGCATTCCGAGGCCGCGATGAGGAGCGCTCATCACCGGCGAGCCGCGGGCGTTACGTCGCGGCCGCGAGCGTATCCCGAACGATCGATTCCAGCGCGTCGAGGTCGAACGGCTTCTGCAGCAGCGGCAGAGCGTCGGCCGAGGAGTCCGCCGGCACGGCAAACGCGCCGCTGCTTCGCGGGCCGCTGTAGCCGGACATCAGAATCACCGGCAGGTGAGGGCGAATCGTCACCGCGCGCGCGGCGAGCTCGCGGCCGTTCATGCCCGTCATCACGACATCGGTCAGCAAGAGCCGCACACGGTCCGGCGCGTGCTCGATCACCGCCAGCGCTTCTTCCGCCGACGCGGCCGACACGACTTGATAACCAAGCCGCTCCAGGTAGCGAGTGACGGCCGATCGCACCGTCGGCTCATCGTCGACGACGAGCACCGTATCCCGCGCGGCGCTGGCAACGGACGAGGGAGTCGCGTGTCGTGGCGTACGCTCGAGCGACGTGGACGCGGTCGGGAGATGCACGCGAAAAGTCGCGCCCTCATCC
>JALZAE010000123.1 GCA_030948535.1 Gemmatimonadota bacterium
CGCGTACGGCGACCCCGCGCGATCGCTCGCGCTCATCGGCGTGACGGGCACCAACGGCAAGACCACGACGGTCGGCATCATCCGCCACTTGCTCGATGAGCCCGAGCGGCGCGCCGCGACCATCGGCACGCTCGGCGTACTGATCGGCAGCGATGGCGTGGAGCTGCCCGGGGGATCCGGCCTCACGACGCCTGGACCCGTCGAGCTGCAGCGGACGCTGCGTGCGCTCGTTGACCGGGGCGTGCGGAGCGTCGCGATGGAGGTCTCGTCACACAGCCTCGACCAGCGGCGTGTCGAGAGCCTTGCGTTCGATGCGGTGGTGTTTACCAACCTCACGCGCGACCACCTCGACTATCACCAGAGCGTCGAGGCGTATTTCGACGCGAAGGCGAAGTTGTTGACCTACCTGCGACCCGGGGGAATCGCGGCGATCAACGCCGACGATGCAGCGTGGGAGCGGCTGCCGCATCTGCCGAACGAGTTGCGCTTTGGCGTCGCCCACTCCGCGCCCGACGCCGTGTGGGCGAGCGCGATCGATTTCGCGCCGCGCGGTACCAGCTTCACCATCTCGCTGCCGATCGCTGCCGCGCGCGGACCGGTACCGTTTGTCGGCACGGTGCACCTGCCGCTCGTGGGAGACTTCAACATCGCCAACGCGCTCGGCGCGGCATCGGCGGCGCTGGCGGTCGGGCAATCGCCAGCGGTGATCGCGGCGCGACTCTCGACCGTGCCGCAGGTGCCAGGCCGCCTCGAGCTCATCAACGAATCGCCATCGGTGCTGCGCGACTATGCGCATACCCCCGACGCATTGCGGCGCGCGCTCGACGCCGTCCGTCCCTTCGCCCGCGGCAAGCTGATCGTCGTCTTCGGCGCTGGGGGCGACCGCGATCGCGGGAAGCGTCCGGAGATGGGCGCCGTCGCCGCGCAGCACGCCGATCACGCCATCGTCACGAGCGACAATCCGCGCACAGAAGATCCGGAGCGCATCCTCGATGACATCGAGGCCGGGATGAACGGCGCGCGCCACCAGCGCATCGCCGACCGGCGCGCGGCGATCGCCGCCGCGCTCGCCGCCGCCGGACCCGATGATGTGATCGTGCTGGCGGGTAAGGGCCACGAGACGTATCAGATCCGTGGCACCACCAAACATCCCTTCGACGAGCGCATCGTCGTGCGCGAGCTGATGAGGTCATGACGGGACCACCGCAGTGACCGACCTGATCGCGGCCGCTCCGAGCACCGCGTTCTGGACACTCGATCGCGTTGCCCGCGCGCTCGGCGCGCCATCGTCGGCGCCGCACGGGGCGTCGATGCTGCGCGGCGTGTCGACCGACACGCGCAGCGTATCGCTCGGCGATGTCTTCGTCGCGCTCGTCGGAGAGCGCTTCGATGCGCACCGCTTTCTCGAGGAGGCCGTCGCGGCGGGCGCGGCGGCGCTCGTCGTGTCGCGCGCGCCCGGGATCGGCGAGCTCGGTGTTCCGGTGTTCGAGGTGCCCGACACGCTGATCGCGCTCGGAAACTTGGCGCGATTCCGGCGGCGCGCGCTCGGTGTGCCGGTAGTCGCCATCGCGGGATCGAATGGCAAGACGAGCACGAAGGAGATCGTGCGCGCCGCGCTCGGCGCCGTGCTCCACGTCCACGCGACGACCGCGAACCTGAACAATCTGATCGGTGTGCCGCTCACCTTGCTCGCGGCGCCGAACGATTGCGATGTGATCGTCGTCGAGCTGGGAACGAACGCGCACGGCGAAGTGGCACGGCTTCGGGCGATCGCCGAGCCTGACGTCGCGGTCGTCACGTCGATCGGGGAAGAGCATCTCGAGGGATTCGGCTCGCTCGAGGGAGTGCTGCGCGAGGAATCCGAGGTCTTCTCGAGCTCCACCGTGGCGATCGTGCCGGCGGACCAGCCAGAGATTGGCGAGGCCGCGCGCTCACGCTCGCGCCGCGTAGTGGAAGCCGGGCTCGACACCGGCGACATGCGGGCGCAGCAGTGGGGACTCGAACCGGACGGCCGCGGCTGGATCTCGATTGACGGCGACGTCGTGCGCCCTCCGCTTCGCGGCGCGCACAATCTCCGCAACACCATGCTCGCCCTCGCTGTCGCGCGCGAATGTGGCGTGTCGATGGCGGACGCAGCGCGTGGCATCGCCGGGATGCCCGTGCCGGCGATGCGGACCGCCTTCGCGTCGCTGGGACGACTGACGCTGATCAACGACGCCTACAACGCGAACCCGGCGTCCATGCGCGCGGCGCTGGATTTGCTCGAGGGAACCGGCGCGGGTCGCCAACGGGTGGCCGTACTCGGCACGATGCTCGAGCTCGGCGCGCACGCGAAAGCGCTGCACGCGGAGATTGCGCGCCGGGCCCTTCGCTCGTCGGTCGACGTGATCGCCGCGACTGGCGAGATGGCCGAGGCGCTCGTCGCCGCCGCCGCGGGCGATGCGAGCGGGCGACTCGTCATCGCGCCGACGGTCGACGCGCTCTGGCCCGCGCTCGAGCCGCGCCTGACGCCGGACGCGGTCGTACTTCTCAAGGCGTCTCGCGGAATTCGATTGGAGCGATTGGTGCCTCACCTCACTGCCTGGGCAACCCGCTAAGTGCTCTACCATCTGTTGACGCCGCTCGAGCGATACTGGGGCGCGTTTCACGTCTTCACGTACATCTCCTTCCGCGCCGCGGGCGCGGCCGTGACGGCGCTCCTCGTCGCGTTCCTCGTCGGACCCGGCATCATCAGGCGGCTCAGGGTCATGAAGGTCCGGCAGATCATTCGCGAGGGCACGCCGGACTCGCATCAGGACAAGAAGAGTGTGCCGACGATGGGCGGGTTGATCATCCTCGTTGCCGCCATCTTCCCCACGCTCATGTGGGCGAAGCTCACGAACCACTACGTCTGGATCGCGATGGTCGTCATGGCATGGATGGGTGCCATCGGCTTTCTCGACGACTACCTCAAGCTCAAGCAGAAGCGAGAAGGGAAGGAGAACGTCGGACTCGTCGAGCGCTACAAGCTCGTCGGCCAAATCAGCATCGGCGTGATGCTCGGCTTGTTCCTCTGGCTGAATCCGGTCTCGACGCTGCCCGGCGCGTCCACGACGCTGCCCTTCATCAAGTACATCCTCATCGTTCCGTATTTCGCATGGATGTACGTGCCGTGGGTGTCGTTCATTCTCACCGGCGCGAGCAACATGGTGAACCTCGCCGACGGGCTCGATGGACTCGCCGCCGGCCTGACCGCCATCGCGGCCGCCACGCTCATCCTCTTCGCGTACGTCATGGGTCGCGTCGACGCCAGCGTCTACCTGCAGCTCTACTACCTCCGCAACGCCGGCGAGCTGGCCATTTTCTGCTCGGCAATTTTCGGTGCCGCCGTCGGATTTCTCTGGTTCAATTGCTATCCGGCGGAAGTCACCATGGGCGACACCGGTGCGCTCGGACTCGGCGGCGCGCTCGGCGCGGTGGGCATCCTGCTCAAGTCGGAGTTCCTGCTGCTCATCATCGGCGGCGTGTTCGTCGTCGAGACGGCGTCGGTGATCATTCAGCGGCTGGCATTCAAGTACCGGCGCAAGCGCCACGGCATCGAGTACGCTCGGGCGCATCGCGTTTTCCTGCGCGCGCCGATCCATCATCACTTCGAGCTGAAGGGCTGGCCCGAATCGCAGGTCGTCGTGCGCTTCTGGATTCTGGGCGTGCTCTGCGCGTTCCTCGCCCTCAGCACGATCAAGTTGCGATGACGTGGGACAACGGCGAAGTGGCGGTCCTCGGTCTCGGCAAAAGTGGGCGCGCCGCCGCGACGCTGCTCGCCCGCGCGAAGGTACGCGTGTACGCGAGCGACGCCGCCAACACGCCCGCCGTCGAGGAGGTCGCCGAGCTCTTGCGCAACGCGGGTGTCGCAACGCAGACCGGCGGACATGATTTGGCTCGGATCCGCGGAGCGTCGGCGCTCGTCGTCAGCCCGGGCATTCCGCCGAGCGCGCCACCGATCGCCGCGGCGCGTGACGCGCACGTCCCGATCGTCGGCGAAGTGGAAGTCGCGCTTCGCGCCATGCCCGGCCTTCGCTACATCGCCGTCACCGGCACGAATGGAAAGACGACGACGACGGCGCTGATCGGACATCTGTTGCGCGCACTCGGTCACGACGCGGTCGACGCCGGCAACATCGGCACGCCGCTCGCCGACGTCGCCCTCGGTGCCAAGCGACCCGATTGGGTCGCGTTGGAGATGTCGTCGTTTCAGCTGCACGACACGCCGGGCATCGATCCTGTCGTCGGCGTGGTGACGAACCTGAGTCCGGATCATCTCGACCGGTACGAGTCGGTCGGCAGCTACTACGCCGACAAGGCGCGCATCTTTGCCAATGCGCGCGCGTCGTCGAAGTGGGTGCTGAACGAGGACGACGGTGCGGTGCTGCTCCTCGGTGGCGACGATCTCGCCGGCGAGCGCTTTGGCTTCTCACTGAAGATCGATGAGGCCGACGCGTTCTACGACCGGGAGGTGGGCCAGCTGATGTTGTTCGACGAGCCGCTGCTGCCGCGCGACGAACTCGAGCTGTTCGGCGATCACAACGTCGCGAACGCGCTGGCCGCGTCGCTGGCCGTCATGGTCGCCGACGTTACGCATCGCGCGCCCGACGCGCGCAAACGGATCGCGTAGGGCCTTCGCACTTTTCGCGCGCTGGCGCACCGGCTTGAAGTGGCCGGTGAGTTCGGCGGCGTGCTATGGATC
>JALZAE010000130.1 GCA_030948535.1 Gemmatimonadota bacterium
ACCATCACTCCTCCGGAAACGACAATGCCCCGCGGTGAGCGGGGCAAGGCGCAGGCCAGCATCGGAGAAGCGCGAGCGGCTACGGCTCGGGAGGACGCGGCGCCGGCGTCGGACGTCGCGCCGCGGCGACGCCGGTCACGGGCGTCGGCGTCTGCCACGAATAGTCATCGTCGGCCGAAGCCGGCAGCGGAATGGCAGAGGTAAACGCGCCGCGCGTGCCGCCGCGGGCGAGGATCGTCGCGCCGAAGCCGACCGTCACGGCGACCCAGGTGATGATCGACGCGGTGAGACGGATCAGTCCGCCGATCGCGCCGCCCCATGACGGCACCGCGGCCACCATCCAGAGCACGCCGTAGATCGTTAAACCGCAGAGCAAACACCAGAGCGTCTGGCCCATCACGGAGCCGCCGCGGCGCGTGATGAAGGTGCTTCCCGAGACATAGGCGACGGTGAGGAAGCCCAACGCGACCGCGCCCATCGCCGCGAGAATGATGCCGACGACGGCGAAGGGAACGACGAGAATGCCGATGACGGTGAGCGTCAATGCAACAACGACGGCGATCATGCCGGGGAGAATCGCAAACTGCGCGAGAAGGCCGAACAAGAACGACTTGGCAAAATCGTCCTGCACGCGGTCGGCGATCTGCTCGAGATTGCTGCGCGCAAAGAGCGAGATCGCGACACCGACGACGGCAAGCATGGCGAACCATCCTCCGACCAGCGCGGCACGGCCCTTCGGACCATGCACTCGGGCGAAGGGCGCGAAGGTGGGAATCTTCGCCGGGCCGAGCTGCTTCTGCTCGCCGCCGACCTCGGCGCCCAGATTCTGCAACCGGCCGCCGATCGTCAGCACGTTGCCGGCGACGCGAGCACCCGGCCTGAGAACAATGGGGCCGCCGAAAACGACTACGTCGCCAAGAACTGTCCCGGCGACGTCGAGCTTTCCACGAAAGACGGCCAGATCGCCGGCCACCGTATCTCCAGCCGCGATCGTGCGGTCACCAAAGGTGACGCTGTCGCCGGAGACATGGATCGAAGGCTCTTCGGCGTGCAGTCGCGCGACCGCCGCGCGAACCGAGTCGAGGCGAGCCCGTGCGGCATCACTCTGCGCCGGAAGCAGCGTGGCGCCCGCGATCGCGAGCGCGCAGATGGAAAACAACCGGAGGACTTGCATGGCGATCAGCGTGCGCGCGAACCGCTGACAAGCGCGCGCACGGCACGCGCGGCGCCAGCGGTCAGCGCTACCATCGCCAACGCCAATGCGACCATGCCGAACAGTCCGCTGGATCGCAGCGCCTCCAGCACCGGCTGGCTCACAACCCCGCCCAGTGCTCCGGCGACGACCCCGAACACGCCATCGCGCATACGGTCGATGCCGAGATTGAGGGCGAATACCACCGTGTCGAGCTGCGAGACGAGCCAAAGGGACGCCACGGCGAGCACCGCGACCGACGAGGCGAGGCCAAGCGTCGCGGCCACGCGACCTGGGCCGGTACGGGGCGCCAACCCACGGATCGACGCGATCAGCGAGACGTGCCAGGGCACGAAGATCGGCACGTTCGCCAGAACTCGCTCGGAGAAGTGCGCGGACGGCGAGAGCACCGGCAAGTGCTCGAGTTGGCGCACGATCATGCGCGCCCCCTCCAGCTCATTCTGGCAGTCGGTACAACGACGGACGTGCGCCTTGAGGGGCGCCGTGCCGAAGCCGGCCTCACCGTCCAGAAGCTGATCGATCTCGTCGGGCAGTAGATGTCTATCCACGATTCCTCCACCGGATCGTACGCTTCCAAGATGGCGATGGTTTCACGATTTGCACGGTCAGTCCCTCGTATGTTCCAATGCGTCCCGGAGCTCCCGCCGGGCCCGGTGGATGTACGTTTTGACGGTTCCTAGGGGCAGGTTCAGGGCGGCCGCGATCTCTTCATAGGATCGGCCGTCCACGTGCCTGAGGAGAATGCAGGATCGATACTCCGGGCGAAGCTTGGCGATCGCCTGTTCGATGGCGGATCCGAGCTCCCGCGACTCCATTTCCTCCAGCGCCGACTCGCTGTGCGACTGCACGTCCAGCGATGTCGCCTCGACCTCCGCGGCGGTTCCGGCGTGTGGGGAGCCGTCGATGCTGATGGTTTGGAGCTGCCGCTTACGGAGGTGATCGATCGTCAGATTGTTCGCGATCTTGAACAACCAGCTCGAAAGCTTGAATTCGGGCCGGTATCGATCGATGTGGTTGAGTACCTTGATGAAGGTGTCCTGCGACAGATCCTCGGCCGTCTCGCGATCGCGAACCATGCGGAAGATGAGGGAGAACACCGGCCGCTCGTAGCGTCGGACCAACTCCTGAAACGCGTCGTCCCGCCCATTCTTGGCGAGCTCGACGACGTCGGCATCGGGAAGGTTGGCCAGCTCGAGGAGCAAAGGGCGAGGGGTTGGGGG
>JALZAE010000147.1 GCA_030948535.1 Gemmatimonadota bacterium
GCTCGCGGCCGCGACGGGAGGCGCGGCACCGCTCGGCGAGCTGACGCCCAACTCGCGCGCAACGTCGGCAAGCGAGCGGTTGTCTTCCCGCGCCATCGCCATCGTTTGCACGACGCGCAGTGGGACTCCCTCGAGCGATGCGCAGATCGCGCCGAGCGTGGCGCGCTCGTCGTCGCTCACCGTGCGGCCAAGCTCGCGCTCGGCGAGGGCAAGCGCATCCGCGGGCGGCAGTCCGCGCACGCCGCGCGCGAGCACCTCACCGCGCCACAATCGCCGGTCGGGTGAGGCGATGACGACGGCGCACCGCGGCGCGATGTCGAGCAACTCCTCCGCATCCTCCCGTGGCAGCGTGGTGTCGTCCAGCAGGATGAGCGCGCGCTTGTCGCGGAGCGCCAGTCGCAGCGCTGCTTCGCTTGGCTTGAAGGGGAGATCGCTCTCGTAGAAGGCTTCGTAGAGCGACTGACGCACATCTTCCATCTCGTACCGGCGTGCCGAGAGGCACACGATGCCGTCCGGGAACTCGATACCGTCGACATGGTTCGCAAGAAAGTTCAGGAGCGTCGTCTTGCCGATGCCCGATTGGCCGTGCAGCTCGACGGGTTGGCGCTCGCGCACGGCGGAAGTCGCCGCCTCGACTTCGGCGTGGCGGTCGAGCATCCCAACGGGATCGCGTGGGCGCGGCAGGCTGTCGCTCGCACGGGGCCGCGGCGCCGCGCGGCGCTCGCCCTGCACGACGTTGATTACGGCTCCGTGATCGGCGCTGACCACGAGATTGTGATCGCCGACGATCATCTGGCCGGTGGCGCTTCCGCCGACATTGACGCTGATGTTCCGCGACGCGGCCGCGGAGGTCATCGGAGCGGTCACAGTGCTCCCACGAGTTGAGTGCGACGCCTACGCGGCCGAATATACCGGGCCCTTGCTTCAGGACCAGACTGTCCGGCCGCGTGGTCGCACTCGGCTCGGGATCACGCCGCCTGAATGTCGTTCATCTCCTCACGGTCGATCGCCGGCTCGGGACGCTCGCCGAGGAACTCGACCCACTGCTTCTTCATCGCCGGATAGTGCTTCGCCGCTTCCACCAGATCCATGAAGCACTGGATCGTTCCGTCGAATCGTTTTTGCAACACATCATTCTTGAGACGACCGTCGTCACCGAACGCGGCATGCGCTTCCGCGAGCGAAAACATGTCGGGATAGATGCGCGACCCGAGGTGTTCGAGTGGAACGCGCAGCGCCCACAGCCCGCGGTTCCCGCCGCCCATGGCGGGCGATGCCGACATCAGCAACGACTGCCTGCCATTGAACTGCTGCGGACGAAAGCGCGAGGTCCAATCGATCACGTTCTTGAGCACGCCGGGCATCGACGCGTTGTACTCGGGAGACGCGATGATGAACGCGTCGGCCTTGGCCAAGCGATCGTTCAGATGCTTCGCGCCTGCCGGCACGCCCTCCGACTGCTCGACGTCGCCATCATACGACGGGCAGTCGAAATCGATCATCGATGCGCGGTCGGCGACGCCGCCCTTCTCCTCCACGACGGTCGCGGCAAGGGACGCGAGCCGGTCGTTGAGCGAGCCCTTGCGAAGCGACGCTCCGAATACGAGAACGTGAACGGAACAGCGATCGGGTTTCTCCATTGTGCCTCCGGGCGAACGGGCGGACGATTGCGTATCGGCGTCGGTAGTTGCAGAACGCGCACCGCTGTAGAACTCAGGCGTGAGGTGGGCATGGGTGAATCGCGTACGCTATACGAAGGCCGTTACCTGCGCATCTGTTCCGTCGACGGATGGGAATACGTCCAGCGCACGCGCGGTGTCGGCGCGGCGCTGATCGTCGCCATCACCGGCGCGCGAGAGATCGTGCTCGTCGAGCAATTCCGCATCCCCGTCAACGGGCGAGTGATCGAGCTCCCGGCAGGGCTGATCGGTGATATCGACGCGGCCGACACCGACGCGCGTGCGGCCGCGCTACGCGAGTTGCACGAGGAGACAGGCTACGAGGCGACCGATCTCGTGCCGCTGATGGACGGCCCGTCGTCGCAGGGACTGAGCTCGGAAATGCTCTCACTTTTTCTCGCGACCGGGCTCACGCGCACGGGCGATGGCGGCGGCTCGGATGAGGGCGAAGAGATCGAGGTGCACGTCGTTCCGCTTGCCGTCGCCCCGGCTTGGCTCGAGGCGCGCAGGGCGGCAGGCACGCTGGTCGACCCGCGCGTGTACGCCGGACTCTTCTTCGCCGAGCGCAGCTGAGCTCCGTCGACCGTCGCCGCATCCTGCACCTTCGCGCACCACGCAGTCATCGCCGCGGTGAGGCCCGCGCAGACGGCTCACGCCATTCACTCCTCACGCGACCGACCACATCTCCGTTCCGGCTGCCGTCACGCGATGGCTGATGATCGGCAACGGAGGCTCCGCTTCGTCAGAGATGGAGATGGCATCGCGCAGCGCGGCCCGGCCGGCGTCGATTCCCGCGCGATCGCGCGCGAAGATCGTGGCCAACGGCTCGCCCATCTCGACCCAGTCGCCCGGCTTGGCCGTGACGACGAAACCAACCGATGGGTCGATGACATCATCGATCTTCGTGCGCCCGCCTCCGAGCGCGATCACGCCGCGTCCGATCGTGCGCGGCTCGACCTGCGCGACGAAGCCCCGTCGCGCGGCGTCGAACAGCTCGACCTCGCGCGCCTGCGGAAGGATGGCGGGGTCATCGACGACGCCAGGATCGCCGCCCTGGGCTTCGATGATCTGCTGAAATTTCTTTGCCGCGCTGCCGGACGAGATGGCGATCTCCATCTGGCGGCGTGCGTCGTCTCGCGTCGGAAACGCCTTCGCGAGCAAGAGCATCTCGGCGCCGAGCGCGTAGGTGATCTCCATCAGATCGGGCGGCCCTTCCCCGCGGAGCGCTTGTATCGCTTCCTCCGTTTCGAGCGCATTGCCGCAGGCGCGACCCAGGGGGCGATCCATCGCGGTGATGAGCGCGACCACGGGACAGTCGCGGTCGGCGCCCAGCTCGATCATCGTGCGTGCGAGCTCGACGTCACGCTCGAGGTCGGGAAGAAACGCGCCCGATCCGCGCTTCACATCGAGCACGAGTCCGGTGAGCCCTTCGGCAAGCTTCTTCGACATGATGCTCGCGGCGATGAGCGGGATCGCTTCTATTGTCGCGGTTGCATCGCGTAATGCGTACATCTTGCGATCCGCCGGCGCGATCTCACTCGACTGGCCGATGAGCGCGCAGCCGAGTCGCTGGATCTGGAGCTTTGCCTCAGCGAGCGTGAGATCGGTGCGCATACCGGGAATCGCCTCGAGTTTGTCGAGCGTTCCGCCCGTGTGGCCGAGCCCGCGCCCCGACATCATCGGAACGGCGACGCCAAGACTCGCCACCAATGGCGCGAGCACGAGCGACACCTTGTCGCCTACGCCACCGGTGGAGTGTTTGTCGATGCGGGGCACGCCGAGGTCGGCGAGGTCGAGCCTGCCGCCGCTCCCGAGCATCGAGTCCGTGAGCGCGCTGACCTCGCCGCGATCCATCCCTCGCAGAAAGACCGCCATGAGAAACGCGGCCATCTGATAGTCCGGGATGTGTCCCGCGGCGTACGCCAGAATCAGCGCGCGCCATTCGCCGGGCTCGATCCGACCACCGTCTCGCTTGCGCTCGATCAACCGAAGGGCGAGCAATTGACCTCGATCAGGGGTACTGTAGCTTGGTGCCAGCGGAATCGCGGTCTATCGCGGGCAAGTATGTCGATAGATCGCCGCGAGCACCACGCGCCGCTCGAATGAGCCGCATTTCATATCAGCACCCGACCGTCAGTTCCCTTTTTATCGGAGATAGCATGCGCATCCGCTCCCTGGCCGTTGGCGCAGCGCTCGCGATGACTGCGAGCGTCGCGACGGCACAATCCGCCGCCGAGCACATCGCGCTCGGCGATCAGCTGCACGCGGAGATGAAGCCGGCCGAAGCGCTCGTGCACTATGAAGCTGCGGTGAAGGCGGACTCGAACAGCTACGAGGCGCAGTGGAAGCTCTCCCAAGCCGCGGCCGACGTGGCCGAGTTCGATACCGACAAGAGCAAACAAGGGCAGCTGTTCAGCGAGGCGGAAAAAGCGGCCCGTAACGCGATCCGCATCAATCCGGGCGACGCCGAAGGACACTTCTACCTCGCGCGGGCGGTCGGACGGCTTGCGCTAACGAAGGGCGTGAGCGAGCGAGTGAAGTTTGCTGGCATCGTACATGACGAAGCGGAAGCGGCGCTCAAGGCCAACCCGAATCACCCCGGGGCTCTGCACGCGCTCGGCCTCTGGAACGCGGAGATCATGCGCCTCAGCGGATTTCAGCGCTTCATGGCGAAGAATTTTCTTGGCGGGCGGGTGTTCAACCAGGCGAACTGGGACAACGCGCGCAAGAATCTCGAGAAGGCAGTCGAGGTCGATCCATCACGCCTGACCCACAAGCTCGACCTCGGCAACGTCTACAAAGACATCGGGGAGAAAGAGAAGGCGAAGGAGCAGTTCGAGGCGGTGATCAATGGCAAGGCGACGGACTACAACGACAAGTTCTACAAGCAAAAGGCCGAAGAGGCGCTGAAAGCGCTTTCGTGAACAGCAGCGATGAGCGATCAGCCCATGACCTGCACACCGGTTGGGCTGATCGCTGACCGCTGGTTGCGCTCTCCGTCGTCAGTGACGATCGCGAAAGTCCTGTAGTGCCCATCGGCCCGTCGTTAGTTTTCTTCCCGCCTTCCGTTTCCCGCGGCGCGCGAGTCGGCCGACTTCGTCGCGAAGCGAGTCCCATCGATCGCTGACTGCCTCCTCGATCCACTCGCGGGTATCTTCTCCGCTCTTTGGGGCGAGGAGAAGCGCGACGCCGGCGCCGACGGCGAGACCGATCGCCAGCCCCGCGCTGAACAGCCCGACGTGTTTCATCTCCATCGAGCGATCGTAGCTCTCGCCCTCGGGCTGGGCGTTGAGAAACGTCGCGCCCTTGCCGCGCTCGCCCCGCCGGACCGAGCCAGCGGCGGGCAGTTTGGCGTCGGGTCGCGCCGTGCCAACGCCGCGGCGGCGGGAAGCACGGCTATCAGTGAACTGGGTGGATCGCGCCATCCGGAACTCCGTTGGGTTGGTGGTAAGAA
>JALZAE010000155.1 GCA_030948535.1 Gemmatimonadota bacterium
GGCGTCGACGGAATATGCGCTGATCGGCGCAGCGGTCGCGATCGCCGTGCTGGGCATTCTGATCGCCGTGCTCCGGCTCAAGCCCGCGACGCTGGTGCCGGCGCGCGATGCGGCGCCGGAGCACGGCATCGAGAAAGTGTTGGCGAACAAGTACTACGTCGACGAGGCGTATGATCGGTTCGTCGACACGGTCGTCGTGGGCGGCTCGAGGAACGTGCTGTGGCGCTTCTTCGACGCCGGTGTCATTGACGGCCTCTTCGTCAACGGCAGCGCGTGGCTTGCTCGCGGGCTGGCGTGGATCGGCTCGACGCTCCAATCGGGACAGGTGGGCACATACGCGTGGGCGATCGTGATCGGCGTGCTCGCGGTGCTCGGCGCTTTCACTCTCCGCTGATACGATGAGCCCATCCTTCTGGTCGATGTACAACCACTGGATCATCCCGATCCTGCTCGTGCTGCCGCTCGTCGGCGCGAGTCTGATCTACGTGATCTCGGGCGGCGATGACGCCGACGGCAGCTTCGACAAGGGGCCGAGGCGCGTCGCGTTCTGGACGCTCTTGCTCGAGTTCGTCATCTCGGCCGGGATGTGGTGGTCGTTCGACCCGGCGCAGTCCGGCTGGCAGATGATGACGCCGAAGGACTATCCGTGGATTCCGTCGTGGGGCGCGACCTTCTCCGTCGGCGTCGACGGCATCTCGCTGATGATGGTGCTGCTCACCACGTTCATCATGCCGCTCGCCGTGCTCGGCAGCTGGACGAGCGTGCGCGTGAAAACGCGCAGCTACTACTCGCTGATGCTGGTGCTCACCACCGGCATGCTCGGCGTCTTCGTCGCCAGGGATTTGCTCCTCTTCTACGTGATGTGGGAGATCATGTTGATCCCGATGTATTTCATCATCGGGATCTGGGGCGGAGAGCGGCGGCTCTACGCGAGCATCAAGTTCTTCATCTACACGATGGTCGGCTCGCTGCTGATGCTCGTGGCGATCCTGTTCCTGTGGGCGCACTACGGCCAGAACGGTCCGAACGGCCCGACGTTCGACATCGATCTGATTCGCAATTCGATTCAGGTGAGCCGTACCGGAGGCTTGCTGCTGTTCGGCGCGTTCTTCCTCGCCTTCGCGGTGAAGGTGCCGATGTTCCCGTTCCACACCTGGCTGCCCGACGCCCACGTGGAAGCGCCGACCGCGGGCTCGGTGATTCTTGCCAGCATCATGTTGAAAATGGGGACGTACGGCTTTCTCCGGTTCGCGATGCCCTTCTTCCCACAGGCGGCGACGGAGCCCTGGGTGCAGGCGACGATCCTCACGCTGGCCGTCATCGGGATCATCTATGGCGCGCTGGTCGCCATGGTGCAGCCCGACTTCAAGAAGCTCGTCGCCTATTCGTCGGTCAGCCATCTCGGCTTCGTCATGCTCGGCATCTTCGCCCTGACACTGCAGAGCGTGCAGGGCGCCCTGATGGTGATGATCAACCACGGCATCACGACGGGCGCGCTCTTCTTGCTCATCGGCATGATCTACGAGCGGCGCCACACGCGGCTCATCGATTCCTACGGCGGCATTGCGCGCGTGATGCCGATGTTCGCCGCGCTGCTCACGCTCGTCTCCCTCAGCAGCATCGGGCTGCCGGGGACGAACGGATTCATCGGCGAGTTCCTCGTGCTCATCGGCGCGTTCAAGACGCACCCATACTACACGCTGCTCGGCACGACCGGTGTAATCTTCGCCGCGGCGTATCTGCTGTGGGCGATCCAGCGCATTCTGTTCAACAAGCTCGACAAGCCGGAGAATGAGGCGCTGCTCGATCTCAACCGCCGCGAGCTCGGCATGATGGCGGTGCTCGCGGCGATGATTCTCTGGATCGGCATCTATCCCGCGCCAATTCTGCGGCGCATGGAAACGTCGGCCGGTTGTTTCGTGCAGTCGGTGAACGGCGGCGCGCCGTGTACCGGTCCGGTGGCGGCGGGGAATCGATAGATGCCCATCGATCTCAACGTCTCCAGCCAGCTGATGTTCGCGCTCATCCCCGACCTGATCGTGATGGGCGGTGCGATGCTGTTGCTGATCTACTCGGTGTCGGGCTCGTCGCGCGACACGATCGAGCACTCGCGGCGCGTCGCGCTCGGTGCCGTGATCGTCTGCGTCGCGGCGGCCGCGTCGATCATCTGGATG
>JALZAE010000187.1 GCA_030948535.1 Gemmatimonadota bacterium
AGCGTGCGCTCGCTCGCGTACCAGGCGACGAAGACGACCGCGAGCGATACGCTGAAGATCGTCGTCGTTGTCACGAGGCCCACGCCGAAATTTTCCACGATGTTGTCCGACATGAGCGTGCCGACCACGCTGATGAACACCACCGTGATCCAGTAGACCGCTGGGATGTAGCGCGTAACGCGCACCTGAACGATCAGCGCCGCGACAAACGCCGCCGCCATCACCCACGACGTGACCACGAGGCCTAGGTGGAACGTGGTGGACAGTACGTCCGCCGCCGTCTCTCCGACCGTCGTTGCGAGAATCTTGATGATCCAGAATACGAGCGTCACCGCGGGGACCTTGTTGAATCCCATCGCCGCTCCATCCCTATTCGCGGAGGTTTCCGTCATCCCGTCCTCGTGGTCGCCGTGATGCCAACATTGTGATGGTGACGGTTGCGCTCGCGCACTCGAGTCGCTCCCGACCGCATCCGTTAGAAGCTAGCGCGGCCATGCTGTCGGCTACCTGACGCAGTCGCCGCTGCGTCGCGAGCGCTGGTAAACCCAGCATTCCCGCAGGCGCGCCGATCGTCGTCGTGACTCCGGGCCTAACCGTCTTCATCGACGCCAACGAGGAGCGCCGGACAATCCTCCAGGGCGCCCACAGCCACGCGTTCTCCCGGATCGCGGAGACGTTGCGCGTGCTGCGTTCATGACTGTTTACGTCGGGCTCGCCGACCCCATCGTCGGTGTCGACCGCTTCGCGCTTCGGCGCGTCGGCGCCCGGCCCGGTCGTCATGGCCCACTACGGACTCACCGTCGAGCACGTTGTTGCGACCGCCAAGGCGGCGCCGGGCCGATGACGCGGTCGCGCCACATCTTTCTACCGGCGCCGTCGCTGTTCCGCTGAATGCGGCCTCATTCGTGCACCGCAACGGTATACAGATCGCTCGAAATATTTTGAGCGCGAATCGAGAGGTGCGATCATGCAACGAAGTCTGAAGGACCTCGAAGGGTATGCGGTGTGCGCCACCGACGGCGAGATCGGTCACGTCGTCGATTTCTTGCTGGACGACCAGCAGTGGGCGGTGCGGTATCTCGTGGTGGAGGCGGGCGGATTCTTGGCCGGGCGGCGGGTACTCATCTCGCCGATTGCCTTCCGCGATGTCGACTGGTCCACGCGGCAATTTCATCTCGCGCTGACGATTGACAAGGTGAAAGCCAGTCCGGCCGTCGATACGGATAAGCCCGTATCGCGCCAGCATGAGCGGGACTACAATCGATTCTACGGCTACCCTGATTATTGGAACTACGGCTCACTGTGGGGAATGGGGATGTATCCGGCGCTGTTGGCCGGCGTGGGCTGGAAGGACGCTGAGGTGAACGGAAATCAAGCCACCGGAGATGCGAGCCTCCGGAGTGCTGGCGAGCTTCGGCACTACCATGTGCAGGGAACCGATGACGCGATCGGTCACGTCGACGATTTCATCGCCGACGATGCGACATGGGGCATTCGCTATCTCGTCGTCGACACGAGCAACTGGTGGTTCGGCGAAAAAGTACTGGTGTCGCCACACTGGGCACACCGCATCAGCTGGAAAGACAAGAACGTGTACGTCGACATGTCGCGCGACGCGATCAAGAACAGTCCTGAGTGGAACGGCGAGGCGGCCGTCAATCGCCAGTACGAACAACGGCTGTACGACTACTACGGGCGGCCGGCGTATTGGGGAAGTGAGGGACACCCGGCCGATGAGCAGCCGTCAGCGACTCACGATACCGCGGCCTCCGTTGCGCCCAATCCGCCGCGCACGACCTCCTTTGGGTGGTTCACGGCACCGAAGTTCGGTTCGGCCGGCGGCGGCGGAGCCGAGCTCGAGCCCGGACCCGAGCGCGACTGAACGACCGCGTGCTCCCGGGTCGTCACACGTGGCCGATCAACGTGAGCGCGCGTCCGTGCTCGCGTTCAACGGTGGTTCGTCGAGCATCCGCTTTGCCGTCTACGATGCCGGTGCGCCGCATCAGCGAAGGCTCGCCGGCAAAATCGATCGCATCGGGAC
>JALZAE010000213.1 GCA_030948535.1 Gemmatimonadota bacterium
ATGATCGCGCGAGGTCACGCGCCAGGACATCGCCAGGTCACGGCTCGCATCCAAGTTGCAAACGTCTTCTTCAATGGACGTGCGGCACATGCGCGACACGAGACCGTTATCGCTAGGCGCGCGACCCGGCGGTCGAGACATTCTCGTATATCCTACGCGAGCCGCAGAAAGAAGCGAAGACGCCTCGACTCGGCGACCAACTCACGAGCGAAGGCGCGATCGCGCGCGCGCGAGCGCACAATCCGAAATCGGAAGCCAGCTCACCATTCCTCGCCGAGACGTTCGCCCACACGACCGGATCGAATGGGGTCAACAAACCCGCGCGGCGATCGGGCATGCCACCCCATCTACATGGGACACTGCGCCGCGGCGCGCACGAGGAGCGGCACAGTGGCGTCACGCTGTAGTTTCGCCGCGAGCGCGTGCGCCTGTGCTACGTAGTCCGCCGGCAATGGAGTCGAGCCTGGGCGTAGCGCCGCGTCGGTCCGGAGACGCGTGATTCGCGAGCACGCCGGCGTCCCCGCCGGATCAAAGCCGGAGGTCGCCTCGGCGTACGTGCTCGGCGATGACGGGGCGACAATAGACTGCAGCGTGAGTAGCGCAAACGCGCGCGCCGGAATACTCGCCGAGCCGTCACCGGCGACGCTCAGTGCGGACGCGAAGATAGTGCCGTCGGCCAGATGTCCCGCCTGCTGTCGCAAATTGGACAGAAAGCCGGTGTCCACCGAGGTCCGCATGCTGCGGATGGCGTCGGGCAGTGCCTGGACCCCGTCTGTGCCGCAGCTCGAGATGATCGTAAAGGCCCACTCCGTCTTGGGCGCGGGGATGTCCGGTCGTCAACGTCTGTGCCGCGAGGCGGCAGTCGTTCCGGTGTTTGATTTCATCGGGATTCGCCTGAGCGTTGAGGTGCTTCGCCATGCAAGCGAACACCGCGACGGCAATGGCTGTGCGGAGACGGTTCATGGCTACCTCGCTGGGTTGATCGGGGTGACTACGATCGAGCAGGTCAACGTGGAGGGCGACGGATTTCCAGCCGGTGTATCGATCACCGCCTGAAGGGCGTCGAGCGCGGCGCTGTATCCGGCCTTCAGTGCGTCCTGCTCCTGTTGCAGTGCCGTGCTGCCGCCCGTCGCGGCCGGGTCGACGAAAAAGTGCAACCCCTCAAACGTCGCCTGCACGTCGGTGTTCGCGAAGTACGTCTGATAGGTGCGTGCAGCGCCGCCTCGTGATTGAACACCGCAGACCGCTCGGTGTTCATGTCCGCCGCGGTGCAGGAGCGGAAGCGATTGCCGTTCAATACGACGAAGCCGCCTTACCAGGCGCGCCCGCGTCGATCGCACCGGATCCTAGGACGTCGGCGAGCGCGACGGAGCCTGACGTACGGACCCACGGCGTGTGCGCGCCAAGCACCTGCGCACCCTTGTCGACCACTTGGGTCAGAGATTCAGCCGCCCACCCACCGAGTCGGGGGCGACCATCGCGCCAGTGAGCGTGTGCGCGTCATCGAGCAATACGCAGCGTGCGCCGCAGCTGTGGCTCGAGTCTAGGGTCGGCGACGTCTGCTTCAGGCCCGATGAATCCGCGCAGTCCTCTAAGCGCTGGGACAAGACTGCCAAGTGCACCACTCACAATCGCAAAAAAAAGCCGCACCGCCAGATATCCGGCACCTGTACCAGCCGCTGCGGGCCGGTTGTCGCGGGTGACGACGGTACCATACAGAGCCGTTCGCCCCTGCTCGACGGCCACCCGCGATGGACGTGCAAGCCGGGCTCGACGGGTCGTGCGACGCGCACCACATTGGTGACACAGCTGACCCCGTGCGGCGCAGCGATCGACTGACGCAACCACGGTCACCAAGCTCACGACCGCCGTGCGCGCTATCGGTGCCGCAACACCGAGCGCCGAACACCGAACAGCGAGCACCGAGCGATGACCGAGGCTCCGCACTCCGATGTGACGCGACTGCTGCTGCAGCTCTCGAGCGGAGAATCGGATGCGTACGCGCATCTGATGCCCCTCGTGTACGAGGAGCTGCGGCGACTGGCGGCGAGCCAGCTCCGGCGCGAGCGCGACGAGCATACGCTCGGTCCCACCGCGCTCGTGCACGAAGCGTTTTTGCGACTCGTCGACTTGCACAGCATCTCGTGGCAGGGTCGCTCGCACTTCTTCGGGGTCGCCGCGCAGGCGATGCGGCGCATTCTCGTGGATCACGCGCGCCGCCGTTCGGCTCTCAAGCGCGGCAGCGAACCGCCAATCACCCTCGACGCGGACTCTGCCGCCGCGGCCGAAGCGCCATCGGAAGAAGTACTCGCGGTCGACGCGGCGCTGGAGACGCTCGCCCGACTCGACCCGCGACAAGCGAAGGTCGTCGAGCTGCGCTACTTCGTCGGCTTCTCGGTCGAGGAAACCGCCGAAGTGCTCGGCGTGTCGCCCATCACCGTGAAGCGCGATTGGGCACTCGCGCGCGCGTGGCTGCAGCGCGAGCTGAGTCCCGAGGCCTGAGCGACGATGCCCATCGACGCTGAGCGATGGCAGTTGGTGAAGGAGCTGTTCGGCGAAATCGCCGAGCTGCCGGCTGACGAGCGCGCCGCGCGCATGATGGCGGTGGATGATGACGACGTGCGCAGTGAAGTCGCTGCGCTGCTGGCGGCGGCCGACGTGATGAGCGACCGCTTCGAGCGCGCGCCAATGCTTCCGGTCGATGCTTTGGCAGATCTGGTGACCGCTCCCGGGATGCTTGCCGCCGGGCTGCGCGTGGGCCCCTACCGGATCGTGCGTGAGATCGGGCGCGGCGGGATGGGACTGGTGTTCGAGGCGCGGCGCGATGATGCACAATTCGAGAAGCGCGTCGCCCTCAAAGCCATGCTGCCCGGATTGGTGAGCGGCGAGGTCGTGCGTCGCTTCGGGCAGGAGCGGCAGATCCTCGCGCATCTCGAGCACCACAACATCGCTGCCCTGCTCGACGCCGGCGTCACCGAGTTCAACCAGCCGTACTTCATCATGGAGTACGTCGAAGGCGAGCCGATCAGCCAGTACTGCGCGGCGAGGCGCGTGCCGGTGCGAGACCGGCTCGAGCTCATGCGGCAGGTCTGCGATGCGGTGCAGTACGCGCACGAGCAGCTCATCGTCCATCGCGATCTCAAGCCGGGCAACATCTTCGTCACCTCCGACGGCAC
>JALZAE010000281.1 GCA_030948535.1 Gemmatimonadota bacterium
GCCGTGGCCGTGGCCGCGATCGCGATCGTGGTCCTCGCCCCGAGCTGTCGACCACCGGAGAGCAAGCAGCGCTGCCCGCCGGTCCGACGCAGACATTCTCGCCTCCGCTCGAGGAGCCGATCCATGCTCCCCGCGCCGCATCGCCGGCACCGGCCAGCACCGCGGGTGCGGTCAACACCGGCGTCGGCGAGCGGCTCACGCGCACCGAGGCACTCGACCTCGTCCGGCGCGCCGTGGCCGAGCTCACCAGCAACAGCGACGCGCCCGTGATGGCCGCCGATGTGCGCGCAAAGGCGCGCGAGCTGTTGGGTCGCGACAGTGAGACGCTCTCGGAGCGCTTCTTCTTGCGCATCCTCCGCGATGCCCACGATGCCGACGTGATCGATCTGCGCAAGCGCGGCGACGACTACGAAGTGGCGGTGGCTGGGGAAGTCGCACCGATCGCGGCGCAGGTAGCCGCGAACGAAGCACCAACCGAGCAAGAGAGCCAGGCCGCACGCAGCGCCGCCAACGCGGCATCGCTTCGTCGCGGTATCCGCACGCGTGGTCCGCGCGGCGGATCCTCGGGGCCGCCGCCGGATCTCTTCTCCGTCGGCGTCGTCGATCTGACACCATCGCAGCCCCCGATCACCGAGCCGGCCGTCGAGGCATCGGCGCCGCCCGAGCTCGCGCCGGCGAAGACGCGCGGCAGGGCCACGAAGGGCGCCGCGAAGAAAGCCGCCGCGCCGAAGGGTCGCGCCGGCAAGAAAGCGGTGGTGGCGGCGGCAACCGAGTCCGTGACCTCCGCGGACGAGCCCGCAACGGCGAAGCGCCCGCGCGGTGGCGGGCGCAAGAAAACCGCCGGCCGCACCGAGTCGTGATCGTGAACGCCGCGCCCCGAGCGCGGCGTTCTCGTCTTGGCGAGGGCGCGGCGTTGAAGCGAGCGTTCTACGATCGCGAGACGGAGATCGTCGCACGTGAGCTGCTCGGCGCCGTGCTCGTTTGCCTGACGCCCGCCGGCCGCGCGTCCGGACGGATCGTGGAGACCGAGGCGTATCTCGGTCCCCACGACGAAGCCTGTCACGCCGTGGCGGGCGTCACGGCTCGCACGAAGTGGTTGTTCGGCGAGCCGGGACGCGCATACGTCTATTACATCTACGGCGCGCACTGGTGCTTCAACGCGGTGACGCGCGAGGTGGGGCATGGCAGCGCCGTGCTCGTGCGAGCGATCGAGCCGGTCGACGGCATCGATCTCATGCGCGCGCGACGTTCGCGTGCCAAGCGCGATCGCGATCTCACCAATGGGCCGGGGAAGCTGTGCGCCGCGCTCGGCATCACGGGTGCCCACAACGGTCTCGCGCTTGACGACTCCCCCCTCACGATTCATCGCGGTGCGCCGGTCGCTGATGCCGGCGTGCTCGTGTCGCCGCGCATTGGCATCACGCGTGCGGCCGACTGGCCGATGCGCTTCTTCGTCGCCGGCAACGAGTACGTGTCGCGCACACCGCGAGCAATGATCGCGCGGACGTACTCGCGATGATGCGGTGACGAGACTCGCCCGATGAGCGGGCTCGAAGGCGTCTCCGAGCGCGCGATGCGCATCTATCGCGACGCGTTCGTCGTCGACATGCACAACGATCTGCCGTCGAAGATCCTCGACGATCGCTATGATCCCGACATTCGGCACGAGCCCGCGGAAGGACACAGCGACCTGCCGCGATTCGTCGAGAGCGGGATCACCGCGCAGTTCCTCTCGGCGTGGGTCGATGCGAAATATGCGCAGCTCACCCCCGACGGCTCCTGGTCTCGCGTGCGCGGCAATCTCGACGTCATCCACGCGTGGATCGCGCGCCATCCGGCCGAGCTCATGCTGGCGCTCGGCGCGTCGGACATTCGGCGCGCGAAACGGGAGGGGAAGGTCGCAATGATGATCGGCGTCGAGGGCGGACACGCGATCGAGGGATCGCTCGAGCATCTGCGCGAGCTGCACGGCCGCGGCGCGCGCTATCTCACGCTGACCTGGAACAACGGCAACGCGTGGGCGGGCTCATCGCTTGGCGCGCATCACACGTCTACCGGCGGCCTGACAGACTTCGGAGCCGAGGTCATCGCGACGCTGGAGGCGCTCGGCATGCTCGTCGACGTGTCGCACGTCTCCGATGAGACGTTCGCCGATGTGCTCGCGGTCGCGCGTGGTCCCGTCATCGCATCGCACTCGAGCGCGCGCGCCCTCGCGCCGCATCCGCGCAACGTCACCGACGACCAGATTCGCGCCATCGCCAGGAGCGGCGGCGTCGTGAACGTCAACTTCTACTCGCGCTTTCTCGATCCGGCGATCGAGCGCGAGGCACGCGCGCAACGGCGGCGCATGGACGTCCGCGTCGCCGCGCTTCGCCGCCGGGGAGCCACCGACGAGATCGTCGCCGTCGAGCGAAAGCGCTTCGCCTCGTCGCAGGCGAAAGTGACGCACGATACCCCGCTGTCGATGCTGATCGATCACATCGATCACGTCATCAAGATCGGCGGCGTGGATCACGCGGGGCTCGGCAGCGACTTCGATGGTGTGCCGGCGACGCCGGTGGGGATGGAGGACATCACCCGGCTTCCGCGCATCGCGCAGGCGCTCCTCGATCGCGGTTACGGCGACGCCGAGGTTGCCAAGGTTCTCGGCGGAAACATGATGCGCGTCCTGGACGGCATCGAGCCGCGTTGATGCACGACGGGCCTCTCGCTCGGCGAGAGGCCCGTGTGGTGTTCGATCCCTGTGCGAAGCCGCGCCGAGCCAGCTACTCCGGCCGGTCGATGCTCGTTCCGAAATTCCAGCGCAACCCCGCCGAAATCGTGTACGTCGCGCGATCGTTGAAGAAGAACGTCTTCGTCGATGGCATCATGTCCGCCTGGCCGAATACCGAGAAGCGCCGGTACTGCGCCTGGAGGCCGGCAATCACCACCACCGACGCGCTGCTCTTCTGATCTTCGATCGCCTGTGGAGCGTTGAGGGCGAACGAGGTCGGAATGCTGTCGCTGGCGTGCGCCGAGCGAATGAAGTTGAGCGCGAGGCCGACGCCGCCGTATGGGCGAAGCGCACGGCCGTACAGCCCAGGGAAGGCGAGCGCCGCGGCCATGACGCGCTGCATGTCGCGAATCGAGACGGGAACGACCGCGCCCTGATTCGAGGTCAGAACCGATGACCGATTGAAGAACACCTGCTCGGCGGAGATGTACAGCGCGCCTTTGGAGCGGGTGATCAGCCATTCACCGCCAATGAGCGGGGCCGCGACGTTGTGCGCGGACTTCGTCGAGAACGACATCGTGCCGACCTTCGCGCCCCAAAACCAGGAGTCGTCGAAGTTGCGGCCCGCTTGTGCCGCGGCGACGGCGGGCACGAGCGAAGCGAAAGCGAGTCCAGAAGCCAACGACCGGACCGAGCGGTTCATGAGCGTCCTCATTCGGAAAAGCTTGCGGGATGGTGGAAGGCGGGCCGCGACGGGACGGGATCGAAAACTCGATCCTTGGTGGACCCCTGTCGCAGACGATGGTGTAGGCCTGGAGGTCACGCCGCACTCGTACGCGCGGCTTGACGCGAAGTCACTCTGCTGCAAGCTTGCCGGAAGAGACTTCAGGTCCGGGCTCGACGTAACGGCCGACGCTGTCCAAGGAGATGTGGATGCTGATACCGCTGACCGCTCCGCGCGACACACACCTTCGCACTCCGGTCTACGGCACGGTCTTCGGCAAGCGCATGGACGTCGTCCATCGCCTTCACGTGGGGGACCATCTCATTCTGGTCCCCGATCCGCCCGGCACGGGCAATCCCGCCGTCTGGGTTCACGCACGCGGCGGCGATGTCGTCGGCCACTTGCCGTACACGGTGTCGAGCTGGCTCGTGCCCTGGATGCTCGAGGGTGGCCGCTGCGGCGCTTCGGTGCAACGTCTCGAATCGGACGAGGTCCCGAGTACGCGGCGACTGATCGTCGAGGTCACCTGCGTGACGTAACGAGATTTGGCCGGCGCCGGCTACACCAGGCCGAGCTTGTGGCCGACCTTCTTGAACGCATCGATGGCGAAGTCGAGATCGGCGCGGCTGTGCGCGGCCGATACCTGACACCGAATTCGCGCATGCCCCTTCGGTACGACTGGAAATCCGAATCCGGTCACGAACACGCCCTCGTCCAGCATCGCGTCGCTCATCTGGATCGCTAAGGGCGTCTCTCCGACGATGATCGGAACGATCGGTGTGTCGCCCGGTAGCGGCTTGAATCCCGCCTCGACGAGTGCGTCGCGGAAGTAGCGCGTGTTCTGGTGCAGCTTCCCGACGCGCTCGGGATGCTGCTCGATGAATTGCACCGCGGCCAACGAGCTGGCGGCGACCGTCGGCGGGAGCGCGTTCGAGAAGAGCTGCGGTCGCGACCGCTGCGTGAGATAGTCGGCGAGCGCGCTGCTCCCCGCCGTGAAGCCACCGGCCGCGCCGCCGAGCGCCTTGCCTAGGGTCGAGGTGATGACGTCGACCTCGCCGATGACGCCGCAGTGCTCAGCCGTGCCGCGCCCGTGTGTACCGAGCACCCCCGACGCGTGCGAGTCATCCATGCAGACGATGGCATCATGATCGCGCGCGAGCTGCAAGATCTCCGGGAGCTTCGCGATGTCCCCTTCCATCGAGAAGATGCCGTCGGTCCAGATGATCCGGCGACGCGCGCCCTTGTTGGCCTCGAGCTTGGCCTTGAGATCATCCATGTCCGAGTGCTTATAGACCGCCGTCGTGCACTTGGTGATCGCTTTGGCCAACCTGATCGAGTCAATGATCGAGGCGTGGTTGAGCGCATCGGAGATGACGAAGTCACCCTCCTCGACGAGCGTCGCGGTGAATCCCTCGTTCGCGTTCCAGCACGACACGTATGAGAGCGACGCCTCGGTGCCGACGAAGCGCGCCAGCGCGGCCTCGAGCTCTTTGTGGATCGTGAAGGTGCCGCAGATGAATCGCACGCTCGCCGTGCCGGCGCCGAATTCGTCGAGCGCTTTGTGACCCGCCTGGATCACCGACGCTTCGTCCGACAGGCCGAGGTAGTTGTTCGACGAGAGAATGAGCACCTCGCCGCGGCCGACCATGTTCACGCGAGCCGCCTGCGGCGACGCGATGTAGTTGAGTCGCTTGTAGACCCGATCGTGCTTCAGTTGATCGATGGCGCCGGCGAGCTCGATGGAGAAACGGTCATTCATGGCAGAGAGGCGGGTGTAGGGTGTGGGG
>JALZAE010000313.1 GCA_030948535.1 Gemmatimonadota bacterium
GGCGTCGGGCGACATTGGGGCAGTTCCTGACGCCCGACGCCCGAAGTCCGATGCCCTCGAATTACGTTATCTGTTTTACAGCGGCACGGATTTCGGGATCGGTATCTCTACTCGCGAGCGCCAGCACATTCGATGCACCAGCCTCATTGCGATACTGCGTCGCCAGCGCCGTGAGCGCGGCGATCATCTCGGGCGATTTGCGGGCGAGCGTGCGCTTGCGGAACCATCGCCGCTTCGCCGCGGTGAAGGTGAGCAGCCACTCCAGCGTCGCCGGAGACTTGACCGCCGCGGCGACGCGCACCGCCAACAGTCGCAGCTCGGCGTGCAGCGTTCCCTCGTTCACACGGCGAATGATCACCGGCACCGCCGCGCGCGGACAGGATTCACCCGCGGCGATGAGCGCCATCTGCACGATGCGCTCGTCCTTGTCGGCCATCGCCGTCGTCACCGCCTCGTCGCGCTTGCTCGGCATGCGAAGCAACAGTTTGAACGCCTCGCGACGCACGCGCGGATCCGGATACGTCATGAAGCGTATCGGCGCGAAGCTGCCGGGCATCTCCGGCAATCGGTAGAGCAGCGTCAACAGATTGCGCAGCACGAACCACGGCGCATCCATGTCGAGCCGCTGCACGATGAACGGTCCGACCGGATCGCCGAATCCCGAGAGCAGGTCGAGCAGCTTCCGTCGCGTTGCGCGCGCTTCGGCGGTCTCGAGCGCGTCGAGTAGCGGCTCGATGATCACACCGCCCATGCGCGCGGCGAGACGGTCGAGCAGCACGAGGTCGACCTGCTCCTCCTTCAACATGCGGCGCACGTTCTCCGCCGTCGCGACGCGTCCCCACACTTCCACCGCCGCCTGGCATCCCTCCGGCGCGCGATCGAGCAGATCGAGCAGCACGCTGATCTCGCCGGTGCGCAGCATCTCGGCGATCGCCCGCCACACCGGCGCCCCAAGCATGTCCGCCTCGAGCGCGAGTCCGACGAGCCGCCGCGCTTCGACGGGATGCTCGCGCTCGCGCATCATCGCCAGCAGCTTGAGGCGCGACATGCGGTCGAGCGCCTTCTGATAGCTGTCGGGATTGAGGAGATCGGCATCCCACCGCTCGACCAACTGCTGCACCTGCTCGCGCAGCGCCTGGTTGGCGCCGGCCCGCAACGCCGCGCCGCCCTCTTCCGCCTGCAGCGCCAGCTTCGCCAACAACCGCAGCATCGCGTGCGAGATGGTCTGATTGCTCGCCTCCGCCGCCGCCTTGAGGAGCGTCAGCACCGCATCGACCGCGAGCTCGCTCGCCGCGTTCTCGACCAGCAGCCGTCGCTGCTCGGCGTCGCCGCCGAGGGCGAGCAGGCGGCGCAGCGTCTCCGGACGCAGCTGGCGGATGAGCTGCGACACGCGCCGCCGAAGCGTCTCGGCCTCGATGCCGCTCGCCGTGCGCAGCGCTTCCGTGATCTCGAGCAGGCAATTGACGACGGTCGAGTCGTACGCGGCATCGTTGCTGCGCGCCTCGATCATCTTCGCCAGCGATTCCGGATCCGCGCCCTCGGCGTTCTCGGCGCCCATACCGAGCGTGGCCAACGAGAGCCACAGCATCGTCATGCGCGCGGCGATCTCGGCTTCGTTGTAGAACTCGTCCTCGGACAGCGTGAGCTTCTCATACGTGAGCATGCTCATGCGCACGTGCGGCCAGCGCGACAGCTGTTCGGTGATGGGGCCCAGCGTCTGCTCGGCCAGATTCGGATCGACGGCGAGAACGCTGAGCAAGTCGCCCAGCTCCGCGCCCGGCAGTCCGCTCACGAACTTCATCGAGCCGACGTGATGCCGGTGCAGGCGATGCGCGAGATCGCGTAGCACGTTGACGTTGACGTCGGTGGCCACGCCATCGACGACGAGCTGCTCGCGCGAGATGCCCATCGACAGCGAGTCGCGTGCGCGGAGCAGGCCGTCGAGTCCCTTCGTCAAACTCTCGACCGCCTTGTTGAGCATCGGATGCCCGCGCGGATAGATCGCGTGCCGCTGGAGCGCGGTCGACATCTCCATCAGGAACTCGATGACTTCGCGCGGCATCACGCGCTCCGACGCTGCCGGCGCGCTGTGCTGCTGATCGGATACGCCCGCGGGCGGGATGGTCGGCGGAACGATGCTCATAGCGCGGGCGCCTCCGTCGCCGACTGCTGCTCCAGGACTTGCTTCTCGATGCGACGCAGCATGGTGCAGAAGGTACGCGCTACTTCCGGATCGAACTCGGTTCCGGCGTATAACTCGATGTAGTAGAGCGCTGTTTCTGATGCCCACGCCGGCCGGAAGGGCCGCTCGGTGCGCAGCGCATCGTACACATCGCACACGCGGATCAGACGACTGGCGTAGTGCGTGTGGCGTTGCACTTTCGGCTGGGGATACCCGGACCCGTCGGGGCGGATGTGATGCTCGAAGGCGACCGCCGCCGCCAGCTCGAGCGCGCGGTCGCTCTTCATGATCAGCCGCGCGCCCTCGACCGGATGTCCCTGCAGAACGACGCGCTCTTCGTCCGTCAGCGGTCCAATCTTCGTCACGATCTCCTTCGGAAGGCGCGCCATGCCGAGGTCGTAGAGCAGCCCCGCGAGCCCGAACGCATGCACGTCGCGCGCGGAGAGCTCGAGCTCGTTCGCCATCGCCATCGCCAGCACGCTGACGTTGATCGCGTGCACCGCGCGGTATTCCTGCGACGCGCGCATGCGCAGCAGCGGAAGCACCAGCAGATTGTCGCCGCGCATCGCGACCGAGAGCGAGCGCACGACTGCTTCCGCCTCCGTGCGCGGCACGTTGTCGCCCGTCTCCACCTGCGTGTTCAGCCAGCTGAGCGCCGCGATCTCCTCGCCGAGTCCGTAGTCCATCGACACGGATGAGGCCTGGTCCGGCGAGACTTCCTGCTCACCCTTGAGACCGACCGCGCCGAAGCGCACCGAGCGGAAGTTCGTCAGCTTCGCCACGGCAGGCACGTCGCCGGCCAGGAGCGTGAGGCGCGCCAGCACTTCCTCGAGGAACGCCTCGAACTCTTCTCGCTCGAGCCCCTCGGTGAACTCCACGCGCTGGATGCCGACGCTCGAGAGACGCGACCCCCACGGCCAGTCCTTCACGCCGGCGAGCGGCTGGTGGCCGAAGATCACGTCGCCACTGAGGAACGAGTAGTACGGCCGCGCGACCTGCGTCTGCAGCTCCTTGAGCGATGCATACGCCTGATCCAGCGCGCGCGTGCGCGCGGGATGCTCACCGCTGTACAGCGACATCGTCGCCAGCGCCTGTGCCAACCCGCCGAGGAATTGCACCGCCGCCTTCATGCGTCTGCTCCCACGCCGGGCGTCGCGGCGTCGCGCACTTCGGCATCGGGATGCGCCGCGGCGAGCACCAGCACCTGCGACGCCTTCGTCTCACCCTGCCAGCTGGTCAATCCCTGCAGCGCGGCCAACAGCTCGGCCGACTTCGACTTGAGTCGGCGCTTTCCGACCAGCCATCGGCGGCGGGCGAGCGAGATCTTCACCAGACAATCCATCGCCACCGTGCTGTGTACCGTGGCCAGAACGCGCACGGCCTGCACGCGGAGCACACTCTCGGTCTGCCGGTCGTTGAGCATCTTGATCAGGAGCGGCACCGCGCCCTCAGGACATCCCTCCATCGCCGCGCCGAGCGAGAGACGCACGATGGACTCATCCGCATCGACCAGTCCGTCGACGATCGCCTGGTCGCGCGCGGCCGGCATCTTGAGCAGCAGCTTCACCGCTTCGCGGCGCACGCGCACATCCTCGTGATTGGCATACGGAATCGGCGACCAATCCGCCGGCCATTCGGAGAGGCGGCCGAGCAAGCCGAGCAGATTGCGCTGAACGAACCAGGGCGCCTCGGGCAGCCGCTCGACGACGATCGGTCCGATGTCCGGACCGAGCTGCACCAGCATCTCGAACAGCTTCCATCGCGTCGTCCGATCTTCGGCATCCTGCAGCGCGTCGAGCACCGGCTCGATGCCCACGCGCCCGACGCGCGAGAGCACACGGAAGAGCGCCTGGAAATCGACCGGTTGAATGCGCAGGATCTGACGGATGAGACCGGGCGTGCCGAGCCGTTTCCACAGGGCGTCGATCGAGCCGTTGAGATCCTCGGTCGTGTCCATGAGGTCGAGCAGCACGGCGAGCTTGCCCTTGGCGATGAGCTGCGTGACGGCGCGCTTCGCCGCTGAGCCGATGACGCCGATCTCGAGTGCGATGCCGATGGTGCGGTCCGCCTCGCACGCGTACGCGCTCGGCGTGCTTTCGAGGCCGGGCGTCTGCCGAACGAGCTGCTCGAGCACGCGCTCGTAGTCGTCGTCCGGGAGGACCTCGTCCGCCTGCCATCCGCCGATGAGCTGGCGCACGTTCTCGCGCAGCGCCCAGTCCGCCTTGGATCGCTCGGAGACCGCGCCGACCTCGGCGTGCTTCGCGAGCTTCGAGAGGAGAATGAGCAGCGGATTGGAGACGCTGCGATTCGATGCGTCGGCGGCGGACTTCACGAGCTCGACGACCGTCTCGACCTCGAGGATGTGCGAGGAGTCGAGCAGGAACTGTGTGCGCTGCTCCTGGTCGCCGCTGAGGAACATCAACCGCTTGAGCGTCTCCGGCGAGAGCGCGCCGACGAGTTGCGAGATGCGGCGTTGCAGGCCGATCGCCTCGACACCGCCGCGCGCGCGAATTTCTTCCGCGAAGCGCGAGAGGTAGCCAACGATTGCCTCGTCGTAGGTTGCGTCTTTCTGACGGCGCTCGATCGCGCGCGCGATGATGAGCGGGTCGACGGATTTCGTGGGCAGCACCGGAACCGGCAGCCCGAATTCGTCCACACCACCGCCGCCGACGGTGGTGTCGTCGCCCTCGGTCATGGCGTGCCGGGCGAGGGCGAGCCAGAGCTGCGCCGCCCACGTACCGGACTCGCCCTCGTACGCGATGTCGCCCGACTCGCCGTCCATCAGCTCGAGCTGGTCGTAGAGGAGCGCGTAGACGCGCGCGTTCTTCCACTGGCTGAAGTGCTCGGGGCCGAGGTGCTTGATCTTGTCTTCCCGCGACGTTGGCGGATCGCGCGCGACGACCTTGAGCACCTCGCCCAACTCCTCGATCTCCAACCCGCGCATGAGCTTGAGCGCGCCGACACCGCGCTTGTAGAGACGGAACGCGAGGTCGCGGAGCACCGGATTGTTGGTGTCGGTCGGCACCCCTTCGATCACGAGCTGATTCGGCGCGACGCCGAACGCGATCGACGCGCGCTGGTCGAGGAGCGGACTTAACCGGCGCGCAAGCGCGACAGCCGCTGCGCCAAGCAGCGGATGGCCGTCTGGATAGATCGCGTGCTTGTGCATCGCGACCGACAGCTCGATTAAGAAGTCGCTCAGCTCGCGAGAGAGAGAAGCAGCAGATGCTTCCGCAGTGACCACGTGCTCTTCAGCTCAGCCTTGGTGGGGTTCAGCGTGCGGTGCGGCGCAGCGGGAGGTGGGAGACACAATGTGTCACCGCCGCCCAGAGCGGACCAGAGTACCGCCGGACAGCCGTCGATCAGATCGTTGGGTGCAAGATAAGACGCCTCAGACGTTTCTAACGCAACGGCTGCCGCCGATCTTGATGACGGCAATGGCAGTGGCGCCGCGGATTTCCGCGGATCGACGCGGAAGGCCATGGCTTCCTAAAATCCGCGGCCGCCGATGTTTTTGTGGTTTTCCTGTGCGTCGATCCGCGGCCTCGGCATGAGCGTTGCCTTCCTTCAATGACGGAACGTCCCCTTGATGGAGATACCGATGCCGAACAAGAAGAGTGATCCACGACCGACGCAGGCTGGGAGCGAGGCCGCGCGCGGGATCCATACGGCGGGAAACAAGGACAACTCCGCGAGCAATCGCGCGGGTGAAGGGAGCGGCAGCGCCAAGGCGACGCCGGCGCCGAGCCCGCAGGGCGACGGCGATGAGGAGCGCGCCGGGTCCGAGCCGCTCGACGCCGAAACGAGTCAGCCGCACCAGAGCGGCTATGGAAGCGGTGGTCACCCTCGCACGAGCTCCGACGAGCGCGAATAATCAGCGCCTCCTCGCAGTCAGAGCTGTCAGAAGAGCGTCCGGCCGGTAATCACACCTTGCGTTAGCTCCGCACTTCGGCGAAGTGTGACGCATGCTTCTTTTGCGTCGCCGTCGCCGACTCGCGCCCATCGCGGTCGGATGCGCGCTCGCCGGCGTCGCGCTCATGCCCGGCAGAGGCATCGCGTCGCCCGCGCGCGGCGGCACGAACGCCGCCGTCGCGGACACATCGCACGAGCGATTCTGGACCGCACTCTCCAGCCTTGAAGTCGAGCTCGCGATACGCCGGGCGCCGGACGCCGATCATCGCGCGTTCGCCGAGGCGTTTGGGCGCATGATCGGAGGCCGGGGCGGCGAAGCCGAGTCCGCGCTGCGCCAGCTCTCGCGCTCGGCGCGAGATTCGGTGCTGCGTCTCGCGGCCCATATCACGCTTGCCAGCGTGCTCGAGTACCAGGGGAAGTGGGCGGAGCTGTACATGCTGTCGCAGGATTCGCTGCAGCCCGTTGCCAACTTGGACGGAGGACGCGCTGGCTTGTCGCGCTGGTCGGCGGCGATGCGAGGTGTCGCACAGTCGACGCTGCACTTTCCCGACAGAGAGGTGATCGCACCGCTGCTCGTGAACCCGCTCAACACGCCGATGGTCGACATCGTCGTCAATGGCCAGCGAAAGCGATTCTGGCTCGACACCGGGTCGAGCATCTCGCTCATTGCCTCCGATGTCGCGACGGAGTTCGGCCTCACGCCGATCACCGACGACACCCTCGAGATCGTCACCAGTGTTGGCCGCGTCGCGGCGCATCCGACGATCGTGCCGCGGATGGACATCTCGGGCCTCATCATCACCAACCAAGCGGCCGCGATCATCGAGAAGGACGCGCTGTCGCTGGCCCAGAGCGAGCCGCGTGCCGGGCTGACCACCGTGAGCGTCGACGGTGTGATCGGCACCGACCTGCTCCGTCGCCTCTCGGTCGAGATCGACTACGAGCATCAGCGCGTGACGCTCCGTCCTCCCGCCAAGCCCGATCGCAGGCGCGCGCGGAATCTCTTCTGGCTCGGCTATCCAGTGGTGCGACTCACGAGCGCTCGCGGTACCGTGTTGCACTTCGGCCTCGACACCGGTGCCGACGCGAGCTACGCAACCGATGCGCTCCTCGCCAAGCAGCCGCGACTTGGCTCCTATAAGCGAATGCGACGCGTCGCCGGCTTCGGGGGCGACACCGTCGCCGCCTTCCCGAGCATCGCGGACCTCCGCGTCACACTCGACGGCCAGAAGGTCCAGCTTCACGATCTCGCCGTCCGCGAAACCAAGCGCCTGATTTTCGTCGATCTCGACGGGATGTTTGGGAGCGATTTGGCTCTGGGGCGCGTGGTGAGGTTTGATCTTACGAATGGGATTTTTGCGCTGGAGAGATAGGGACTGGGGGATGGGGGTTAGGGGATTGGGGTGCCAACTGACAACCAACCCAAATGGTGTCGGCGCCCCAGCCCCCGACCCCTAGCTCCCAACCCCCATCCCGTTCGCCCAGTGAGGTACTCGCACGATCAACTGCGCATCTCCCTTTCCTGGGCGATCGAGTTGCATGACGTCGATCTGCGACGTCGAGTCCATGCCGAGCTGTGACGATGCCGTGCCGGGCATGGAGATCATCAGGTGCGGATGCCAGGCGCCTAGACGGCGGCCTTCTTTGTAAGGCGAGGTGAACAGGATCTGTTGAGGCGACATCATGTAGCTGATCGCGGGCTTCGTCGGCATGCGCAGCTCGCCACGCGCGTACGCCGCTTCGACCTCCTTCTCGATCTGTGCCTCCGGCGTTCCCTTCGCGCGGAGCGTCGCCCTGAAAAACTCGTAGCGCATCGCGCTCTTCACGGCTTCGCGGTCGAAGCACATCGGGTAGAGGCTCCCGGGGTGAGGGTCGCGAATGACCATGCAGGCGAGTCCATTGGTGCCCGCACGAATTTTCACTGCGCCGGTCGTGCGCACGGCGTAGACGTCGGCATGCGCCGAAATTGCCGGGGGAGCCGCGGACATCGCCAGCGCGATCTCCTCCGCGTCGGGAAGCGGGCGCGGCGCGACGGGATAGGTGTGTTGGTTCGGGCCGGTCGAGATGACAATGGCCTTGCGAGCGGCGTGAGGCGCATGGGAT
>JALZAE010000329.1 GCA_030948535.1 Gemmatimonadota bacterium
GCACGAGCATATGCTCGCCTCGTACCAGCGCGACGATGTTCGTGTTGCCGCCGTCGAGCTTGCGCCCGCTCGCCCCGACGGTCGTGCCGACATAGGGGCTGTCAGCCTTGAGCGCGCCGGCCGCCAACCGCCGGCCGCCGGGCAGCTCCACCGCCAAGCCCGAGCGCAGGAGCGCCACGAGGTCGAGCTCACCCATGCTCGACAGATCGTGTGGCGCCTGCTCACGCAGCAGCGTGAGCGCGATCTCGAGATGCTGCTCGTGATGCGCCGGCGACGCGGCGCGCGTCGGCACTTGCGCCTCGTACAGACTCTTGTAGCGCGTGTAGTGCGACAGGCGGACCTGCACGAAGTAGCTGATGATCACCGCCAACGCCGCGGGCACGAGCAACGTGTACCCGCCCGTCATCTCCGTCACCATCATCAGCGTCGCGATGGGGACGCGCGCCGCCCCCGCGAACACCGCGGCCATTCCCACGATGACGAAGGGCGCCGGCGGCAGACCGGCGGCAAGCGCGACCACGCCGCCGAGCATGGCGCCGACGTACAGCGTCGGCGCAAACACGCCACCAGATCCGCCGGAGCCGACGGTCAGGCTCATCGCGACCAGCTTCGCGACGACGAGCACGGCTAGCGTGCCGAGCGCGAGCCGTCCGTCGATCGCCATCTGCATCCAGCCATAGCCGCCGGCGATCACCTGCGGCAGCGCGATCGCGATGAGCCCGGTGAGGCCCGCGCCGATCGCCGGCCGCACAATCGGCGAGATGGGCAGCCGTCGGAATGCATCGCGTGTCCGGTAAAACATCTCCGGCGTCGCGGTCGCGACGACGCCGGCGACGATACCGAGCGCGATGTACCAACCAGAGTCGAGCGGATGACGAAGCGGGGCGAGCGGCGGGATGCGAAAGAGCGGCTCCCATCCGACGAGCAGTCCGTTCAGCGCATACGCGACGATGGCGCCAAGTGTCGCGTACAACAGCGCGCCCGCCTCGAACTCCATGTCGGAGTAGAGCACCTCGATCACCATCAGCGCCGTGCCGATCGGCGATCGGAACACCGCCGACAGACCCGCCGCCGCGCCGACCAATAAGAGCAATCGGCGGTCGCGCGCGTCGCGCTTAGTGATGGTGGCGTACCACGAGCCGACGCTCGCCGAGACGAGCGCGATCGGCCCCTCGCGGCCCGCCGAGCCACCCGAGCCGATCGTGATCGCCGACGCGATGAGCTTGACGGGCGCGACGCGTCCGCGGATGACGCCGTCGCTCCGATGGAACGCACGGACGACTGCATCCGTCCCGTGCCCCTCCGCCTCTGGCGCGAGCCATTCCGTGATCGCGCCCACAATCAACCCGCCGATGGCGGCGACCACGGGAACGAGCCACAGCCCGTGCGAGCCGATGATTTGACTTGGAGCTCCGCCTTCACTCGGCAGACCCGGCGCGGTGTAGCCGGCGAGACGGCCGAGAAAGAATGCGCTCGACCACCGCAGCAAGAGCGTGAAGAGCTGCGCGGCCGCGGCGCCTGCGACGCCGAGGATGAGCGTGTCGAGGATCAAGCGCCGCTGGCGGCCTCGCCCGCTCACGACGGCGGGCGACACGCTCGTCGCGCCTGTCACGTCGATCCGGCCATCGCTACCGACCGCCTCATTGGGAGATGGCTCACTCATCGGCGGGTGACGCGCCGCCGTTCCGCGCCCCACCACAACGCGCCGATCACCGAACCCGCGCCGATCCCCCACTCGAGTATCGCCCGCGCCAAAAGCGTGAGCGGCGATGAGCTAGCCACAACACTGGCCGTAACAGGTGTGCTGGTCCACGCGCCGCGCATCTGCCACGCGAACACCCCGAGCGCGATTGGAACACCGCAGGACAGAATGCCGTGACCGAGAACAAAGCGGGCGAACGCCGGAAATCGCGCGATCATGATCGCCCGCGGCGACCCTGCTGCCGCCCGTGTGTTCGATCCTCAAACAGCATGCCGGCCGCCGACGCGTCGAGCTGCATCGCCCGGGTGAGGAGCTCAAGCCCGTTCGCGACGGCGCTCGCATCCTGATCGGATAGTCGCGCGAGCGCCCCAAGCACACGTTCGGTGGGCGCCTCCGGCGCGCGTGCGAGCGTCGACCGGCCCCGGGCGCTGAGGGTGAGCGCACGTCGTCGGGCGTCACGCGCGTCGGCCTGGCGTTGCACGAGGCCGG
>JALZAE010000362.1 GCA_030948535.1 Gemmatimonadota bacterium
GTGAGGGGATCGATGTCGTAGCATACGAAGCGAACGCCGGCGAGCTGCGCCGCGGCGACGAGATCGACGCAGGCGTAGGCCGGCATTGCCACGACTCGCGTCGCCCGGGTAGTCGCGCGCAGTGCGAGCACGAGCGCACTCGTTCCGCTGTCGGTGAGCAGCACGTCCGCGCCGGCGCCGCCAACGCGCGCGGACAGCGCGGCCTGGTCGATCGATGAGAGCCCCATGGCCCCGCGCACGCCGGCGGCAACTGTGCCGATGGTGATCCGAGTGACGACGGGCAGCTGTCGGCGCCAGCGGTCCGCGAGCATCAAGGAATGTAGCGCACGATGCGCGGCCCGAGCGCGGTGGCGATGGACTCTGGCAGCCTGCGCCAGATGCGCGGTCCCCAGGAGAACGCGGCATCGTCGGGAGATGGCGTCTTGGCGACTCCCCCCGGCGAGAAATCGTACCACGACAACGGCTCATCGCGCGAACCCCATTGCCGCTTGAAGCGATGCGTGCCGCTGTCCGGGGAACAGCGGCCGAAGTTGAAGACGCCGACTCCCTCGTCGGCCGCGCGCTCCATGAACGCCCAGTAGAGCGCCATGTTCGGTGCGATCTTGCTGTGCTCGCGCAGCGCGGATGCCCAGGTCATCTCGAACTCGTTCCCCCATCGAAAGCCGCAGCCCGCCGCCACCGGCATCTCGTTCCAGTACGTGCAACCAAACCACACGTCGTTCGGAAAGCGCGCGGCGATCGACCGAAAAAGCGCGAGCGGCTGTGTCGGTGTTCCGAGATCGCGCATGTGTCGCGCGAATACATCGAAGAAGGGCTCGACCTGGTCGAGGCCGAAGCGCGTCGATGCGCCATCCTTAGCGGCGCGCCGCACCTGGCTCCGAACTTTCGAGTCGAATCCCTTGAGCAGCGCCGCCGAGCCCCCCGCGGGTAGATCGAGCAACACGGTGATCTTTCGATGCGAGGCGGTGAGCGACAGCGGCAGCGGCGCTCGGCTCCGCAGCTCCAGCAAGCCCACGTTCTCTCGTTTCGCGAGCCCGACCGCATGCTCGGCGAGCGCGTGCACACTGGCGTCGTCGCCGAGCGGTCCGCCGTAATTGAGGAAGGGCATCGACACGAGAAAATGCCCGAACAACCGGCTCTTTACGCGCACGAGCGGGAGCACGCCGGTGAGCGCGCCTCGATCATCATAGGCGGCGAGGTAGGGGCAGTCGTGCCGAAAGACCGACGTCATCACGTCGCGCCATCCGTACAGGTGGAAGTGAGTCCAGCCTGACTGGCTCTTCACGAACGCATCCCAGATCGCAGCGTCGCCGGCGTACGCGCGGACGACGGGACTCATCGCGTCACGCGAGACAGGGCATTCGACTGCCGGAGAACCCGGTCATTGGGCGCGCCGCTCGTGCGCGATGAATTCACCGGAGATGTCCCACCGCGCCGCGTCGTGCAGCACCTGCCGCACCGACGTGAAATCGAATTCGCTCAAGAGCCGCTGGATCTTCGGAAGCACTCCGCTCAAGCCGCGATAGTGACGCAACGCGGTGAGGGCGTCGCAGGGCAGGCGAGGTTGGTCGGCATCGATCTCCCACGGATGGATGTAGAAGACCGCCGGCACTCCCGCCTGCTCGCTTTCGCGAAACGCTCTGCGCACGACCGCATATGGAAAGTGTCGCAGGTATCCGCCGCCGGCGGCCGGGATGCGCACGCTGGCGATCGTCGTCGTAGCGAGCGGAAACTGAAAAAGGCTGCCACCCGCTCGATGAATCACATGCGGAACCGGCGGCGCATCGGGATAGCCATACCCGGGCCGCCGAATCGGGAAGAGGCTCGAGTCGTACTGATAGCCCACCTCGAGCAATACATCGAACGCCCACTCGCCTCCAGGAACGATGGAAAAGCTCGGCGCACGATAGCCTAGAACCGCCTTGCCGACGAGGTCTTCCAAAAGATGCTTCGACGCCTTGACGTCCTCACGGAATCGTGCGGGCGTCACGGTGGTGAGCTTGCGGTGCCACCAGCCGTGCGACGCGATCTCGTGCCCGCCCGCGGCGATTCGTTGCACGAGCTCCGGGTAGCGATCGGCGACCCAGGCAAGCACGAAGAAGGTGCCCGTCGCATTGTGAGCCGCCAACGTCTCCAGGAGTCGCTCGACATTGTGCTCGACGCGGCTCGGGAAGCTCCCCCACGAGCTTCTCGGCGCGACGTGCTCCATCGCGTGGACGTGGAAATAGTCTTCCACGTCCACGGTGAAGATGTGGCGAAGCGATGAGGGTCGCGACGCGCGCGGGTGGGCCGGGGATGTCCCGGTCGTGGGAGTCACAACGAGCGCTCGGTGAGCGAGAATCGTCCGATGGGCAGGACGGTTGTTCTCGGCTCCGTTTGGCGATTCCGCCTGCTCCCAGCGGCGAACATCGCGGTCTTTCCATCATGCCCGCGCATCTTGCGCACGGCCGTCTCGGTGAGGCGAAGTACCCGCGGCTGCGGCACCGCCTGATTCCGATGTGGAGCGAAGCTAGGTATGGGGCATCTCGGGGACAAGTGGGCAAGTGAAGCTTTTCTCACAACATGCTGACAAACAGAATGCAAGGAAAAAGCCTCGGCTACGCCCTCGCAAACGCCGGTTGACGTGGGCAAATTGTGACCCGAATCACATTCGACGTCAATCTGCGCCTGCTCCCCGCGCTATGTTGGGCAAGGCGAAAATAGACGCACGAGGTAACGACGTGGCAGCGAAGATGTCTCGATGGGCGCGCAAGATTACCCGCCTCTCCGCACGGGAATGGGCTGACATCGCGCGGGCGCAGGTGGCGCTCGTCCGTGCCCAGTATCTCGTGCGCACGCGACCGACCGGCGAACTGGTTGCGCGCGAGGAGGACCCGGCAACGCGCGCCGGCCGGCCCGCGCCGGTCTTCCCGCAGCCCATTCGCTCCACCGAGGATGCGCTAGCGGTACGGTTGGCCAATGCGGTCGAGCGTGCCGCGATGTACGGCGTGTTTCGGCCGCAGTGTCTGGTGCGCGCGGTCGCGTTGCACGAAATGCTGGAGGAGGATGGCATTCGCGGCAGTCAGATCCGAATCGGTGTGGGACGGGACAACGGCGTCTTCGTCGCGCATGCGTGGGTCGAGTACGGCGACCTTATCCTCGGCGACAATCCGTGGCGCGTGCGCAAGTACGCCGAGCTCACGGGCGTGCGCCCGGTCGCTCGCTAGTGCGCTTCCCAAGCGGTGGGCACCGCGCCCTCGGTGACGCGCGCTCGAAGGTCAACCAACTGTTGCCATCCGAAGAGCGACTGCTCCTGTTGACCGCCGGTGGGCCGAAAAACGACGACGCGATTCGTTCGCTGGTGGAAGGCGGTATTGACTGGACTCGGGTGATGTGGCTCGCCGAGCTTGAGCTCGCGACGCCGATCGTGTGGCGACGGATCAAATCGGTCGCCGGCAATAGCGTTCCGGCGTCGGTACAGACTGCCTTCGCGCGCAATGCGCAGATCGCGGACATTCGGATGCTCAGCCGGGAACAACGGCTCGTCGACGCGCTGCACGCTTTGTCCAAGGCGGGCATTCCCGTGCTGCTGCTCAAGGGAGCCGCCCTTGCCTCGACCGCCTACTCGTCGGCGCTCGAGCGGCCCATGGCCGACATTGACTTGCTCGTTCCGCCAAATCGCGCGGTCGCGGCCCGCGCCGCGCTGCTGGAGAGCGGCTGGCAGTGGGAGTCGGATGTCCACGCCGACCAGCCATACGACGTGCACCACCACCTGCCGCCACTGCGCGATGCGCGTGGCGATACGAACGTCGAAATTCACACCGCGCTTTTTTTTCGCGGGCATCCATTTCGGTTCGACGATTCGGCGCTATGGGCCGGCGCGCACTCCGTGTCGATTGGCGGAGAGAAGGCGCTCGTCCCCAGTGCGGTGCACCAGCTGTGGCATATCGGGCTGCATTTCGCCTGGTCGCACGAGGTTCGCTTCGGTTCGTGGCGCGCCTTCCGCGATACCCACGCGCTCATCATGCGCTATCCGGATGCGCTCGATGCGCTGGTGCCGCTCGCTCGAGGGACTCGCGGTGCGAGCGTGTGCTACTGGACGCTGCGCTTGGCGCAGCGCGCCGCAGGGATCGACGTACCGGCGTCGGTGCTCTCGGCGCTGCGTCCACCGCGGCGGGAAATCTCGCTCGGGCGGCTGGAGCGCCACTTTCTTCTCAACCTTCTCCCCGCTGAATACGGCTCTCCGTCGGCGCGCGTCGACCAGCTGCTGTGGGATCTCGCAATGTGCCCGTCCAGCGAAGATCATGGGGCGGTGCGGCCATGGGATCATTCCGACGATTTCATTCAGGCACGCACGGCGGACGGTACACAGCCGGCGCCACCGTCTTTTGCGACGCGAGTGGCCAACCTCGGGACCTGGACCCGCTACTTACGGTCGGTGGTTGATGCGGCGCGGGCGCCGGTGGGTTGACTGGTAGTCTAAATTGCTCTTGCGTGACGAATGCTCGGGCCGCACTCTGTTGGGCCACAAACAGTGACGCGTCCCACTCTGGTGAGTTCCACGCTGCCAGGCGACGGACAGGGATCGAGCGCGCGCCGGCACGGCGCGCTCGTCGGCGGAAGACGGATCGCCGGGCGCGTGCACGCTACCGACAGCAAACCTCCTTCCCAAAACGCGACCTTCTCGGTGCAACCTGCCGTGCTGCCTGAACGCAATCCGCAAATCGTTTTCAAGATGCTGTCCGATGGCGCCGTGCTGTATTCGCCGTCCGACGAGACATACTTCGGCTTGAACGAGGTCGGAGTGGAGATCTGGAATCTCCTTCCCCCAACGAGTCACAGCTTCGAAGAGCTCTGCGCGTCGCTGCAGCAGCTTCATCCGGACGTGGACATCGACACCGTCCGCACCGACGTCGCCGAGTTGCTCGATCATCTGCGCGAGTTCGACCTGATTCGGAATTGGCGCACGCCCGCGCCACCGTCCTCCTCGGCGTGATGACCGTGCAAACCGGCGGCTGAGTGCGCCGACCGTGAGCGCGCTTGCCGCGATCGTTCGCGCGCGCGCGCCGGTGCTCGAGTCGTCCATCGACGGCATGTTGTCGCGCATGCGACATCGCGGAGCGGAGCGGCAACAGGCCTGGCGCGATGGGAACGCGGCGCTCGGTGTGGCCCGCCATGCCTGGGAGTGCGATCCCGCGATCGCCGGGCCAGCCGCGGTAGCGCACGACGGAGCGATCTCGGTCGTCGCCGATGCATCGCTGTACTACCTCGACGACCTTCGCGTCCGGCTGCGGAGCGCCGGCGTCGAGGTGACCGATCACTCGGCCAGCGCGTTGATCGCGGCGGCGTATCGGGCATGGGGGACCGCAGCCGCCGAGCGGCTCGAGGGCGACTTCGGATTTGTATTGTGGGATGCCGGGCAGCAGCGGCTTTTGGCGGCGTGCGACTACACCGGTGGCCGCAGTCTGTTCTTCACGACGACGCGCGATGGCGTCGCGCTAGCATCCACCATCGGCGCACTTCGCGGTCTTCCGGGTCAGACGTCTTCGCTCAACCTGGTGTCGATCGCGGAGACGGCTGCCGGTCTCTTTGCCGCGAGTGATGACACAGCGTTCCAGGGAATCTCGCGGCTCGGCGCGGCGCAGCAGCTCGAGTGGCGCCCTGGAAAAGACGCGCGCGTCACGCGCTTCTGGCACGCGCCGCGATTCGCCAGCGAGGAGGGGCCGCGACTGCCATTCGACGATGCTGCCGTCGAATTGCGCTCACTCCTGATCGACGCCGTTCAGGAGCGGATGCCGAGCTCGGGTCCCACGGCCGTCACCATGAGCGGCGGCTGGGATTCCACGTCGGTCTTTGGCGCGGGGCAGGAAGCGATGCGACGCGGCGGTGCGGCCGGTCGCGCTCTTCTGCCGGTGTCGGTGAGCTTTCCCGAGGGGGACACCGGCCGAGAGGATGAGACGATTCAAGCGATTGCCGCGCGGTGGAGTGTACCGGTGCAATGGGTCGACATCCGGTCGGCGCCGATGTTCGATCAGGTCATCGAGCGCGCCCGGGTGCGGGACGAGCCGTTCGCGCATCCCTACGAATCGTTCAATCGAGCGCTGAGCCGTCGCTCAGCCGAGAGCGGCGCGCGCGTGATGCTCAACGGCTTCGCTGGCGACCCGCTGTTTCAGGTTTCGCCCATCTTCCTGGCGGACCTGATGCGACGGGGCCGATGGCCGTCGATGATACGTGAATGGCGCGCGTTCGGCGGAGCAGGGTGGCGCAACTTATTCCGATGGTCCGTGCTGCCGCTGCTCCCGCAGTTTGCGCTGTCGGCGGCCACGATGTTGCGCGGGGGCGAGCCGCTTCGCGGGCATCTCGAAAAGACGTTACCGCCGTGGATGAACGCGGACTTCGTGCGTCGGCATCAGCTCGTCGAGCGCAATCGTCTCTTCACGCCGATGAGACGAGGGGAGGGAGAGGCATCGTATGAATCGCGCTGGTCACTGGAGCACGCGTTTTTTCCACGGATTTATGGGACCGTGGTTGATCTCGGATTGGATGAGGGGGTCGCGGCGCGAGCACCATTGTTCGACGAGAGAGTCTTGAATTTCGCTGCGTCGAGACCCAGAGTAGAGCGCGCGAGTTTGGGAGAGACGAAGAGGCTCTTGCGAGCCGCGATGCGCGGCGTATTACCTGATGACGCGATCGCCAAGAGAACCGAGCGAACCGGTACGCTGGTTACTTACTTCGTCCAATCGATACGTGATGCGTACGCGCCGCTGATTGCGCGATTGTGCGACAGATCACATCTTGAGCGACTTGGAATTGTCGACGGCGAAGTGTTGAGAAGGGAAGCGACGCGCGTTGCCGGTGATATGTCCGGGCCGGGGCCGGGATGGTTGATCTTCACGTTTCTAGCCGAGGTATGGCTTCGCGAACATTCGGAGTTGCTTGGTGAGAGTTCGCAAGGGCCTAGCGTTTGACTGTCCCACGATTATTGTAGGTATCTCATGCGACGGCCAAACTGGTCGAAGCACCCGCCGGGGGGGGGCCCGGAGAGAGAGACGGAGGGCGAAGGTGTACAGCAAACCACGCGTCGAGCGGTTCGGTACGTTCCGCGAACTGACGCAGCAAGGGTTTCAGGGCGCGACCGACGGCATTACGTTCAACGGCGCCAATGGCAACAACTGCCAGAACGTATTCCTCGCGAACGGTCAGACCACGCTGGTCTGCATCGTTGGTGGCGGCAGCGGAACCCTGTAGGACTGCCGACGCGTCGCGCGCATCTACCGGGAGGAATACCCGGCGTATTTTGAGGGAGGAAGTGTGTACAGCACGCGACGCGTAGAGTGGTTCGACAAAGTCGGCGAACTGACTCGATCGGGATTTCATTTGGGGACCGAAGGACTGGAAATTGGTGGGGGCACCAGCGGCAACTACCAAAATCGAATCAGCTCGCGTAGTCGGACGACGCTCGCCTGTATCATCGGCGGCGGCAGTCCCCGAATGTAGTCCTTGAGTAAACGACGGCCGCGCTGGGCTTCATGCGCGGTCGTCGTTTCTTTATTCATGCCTATTCAGACGATTTTCGGCGCTGGACTCGCCTCGAGCGTTCCGCTCGGTGACCTCGGCGATTCCGACAGCCAGAGTGCGCGCTGGACGCTGCAGCGCCACGACCAGCAAGCGCCCTCACGCGAATGCACTCGCATTGGAACGTCGGAGATTTTCCCCGACGTGTGGGGCCACCTCGATCGCTGCGCCGACGGCGGATTTCGCTTCTTCGCCGACAATGCCGGCACGTTCGACATTTCCGCCGATGGCCGTCGCTTCGACTGGTATCC
>JALZAE010000366.1 GCA_030948535.1 Gemmatimonadota bacterium
GCGATGTAGTAGCCGTCCGGCGCATCGTAGATGTCGCTCGACTCGCCGACCTTCGACGTGCCGCCAAATGCCCAGGCGCTGACGCTGGGAACGGAGTGACCCTCGACCTGCATCGGCTCGCCTTCGATCGCGACGCCGTGCACGACGGGGATCTTGAGCTGCTTGACCGCCGCGTCGAACTTCGCCGGTAAGTCGGCGTTGGCGGTCGCCTTGGCGAGATCGTCGGCCAGCTTGTCGGTGCGCGTGGCGACGCTATCGCTCTGCTGCACCTTCAGCAGAATGTGTCGAATGGTCAGCGTGTCGCCCTTCCGCTCGTCGACACGCAGAATGTGGTAGCCGAAAGGCGATAACACCGGCTGCGACAGCTCACCTACTTTCAGTGCGTACGCGGCATTCTCGAACGGCGCGACGAACTGACCCTTGGTGCTCTTGCCGAGCGACCCACCCTGCGCCGCGGAGACCGAGTCGGAGCTCTCGCGCTTGGCGACGTCCTCGAACTTGGCGCCCTTTGCGATCTCTTCACGGAGGGCGATGATGTGCGCGCGAGTCGCGGCGGTATCGGCCGCGGTCGGTGTGCGCGCGATGCGCGCGATCGAGAGCACGGCGCGACCTGGGCGGCTTTCGAGCTTGTCCTTCCGCTTGTCGAAGGCCGCGCGGATCTCCTCGTCGCTCACCTTCACTGCCGAGTCAGGCACCGACTCGACGGGGAACGCGGCGAAGCTTACCTGCGCCGAGTCATGTCCAATCTGCCAGAGCCACCAGAGCTGGGAATCGGGTACATAGACCGTGGCCGCGATCTGCTCGTAGAGCTTCTGCTTCGGCAGCTCCGTCCGATAATAGTTCTCCAGGTAAGCGAGAATCCCTTGCTGCTTGGCAATCGGGGACTTGAGGAAGCGCTGGTATTTCTGAAGGTCGAAGCGGCCCTCGGTCTGGAACTCGGGATTCTGCCGAAATTCCGGTGGCGGAAGAAACTGCGCCGCCTCGACGATCTCCTGATCCGAAACGCCAATGTTCCGGCGCCTGATCTCTTGTTGGAGCAGCAGATCACCAACCAACTCGCTCCAGGACTGATCCTCAACGCGCTTTGATTCGTCCAGTGTGAGCTGCTCGCCGCCGCGCTGCTCCTGAACCTGCTTCAGCCTGCCTTGCTCGAACCGGAGCCAGTTATCGTAGGTGATCGGTTCGCCGTTGACCTTGCCGACCTCGGTTCCGCGGGTAACCGGCGAACGACCGAGGAGACCGGAGGTCTCCGCGAAGATGAACACGGCAACGAAGGTGATGACGATCGTAATCCAAAGGGTTCTCTGGACCACGGGATTCCGCATGGCCTGCAGCACGGTGCGGTGCTCCTAAGCTGGTCTACGTGGATCAAATGGAAGGAAAAGCAGAGCCAACAAATGTACCCGGCCGAATGGCGTAAAATCAAGACAGCTTGTCACTTCCGATTGACTTCAATCGTCAGAAGGGTGTATACTCCTGACCCGCCGCCAGCCGTTCGGCATTCCAGAGGGCATTCATGGCTTATTCGGCCCTGATCGACGATCTCGAAAAGCAGTTTGCCGAGAACCCGCGCCGCGTTTTTGCGCGACTCGCCAATGAATACCGTAAGGCCGGAGACCTCGAGCGCGCGATCGCGTACTGCCGGGCGCACATCCCGACGGCCCCAAGCTACATCAGCGGCTACATCGTGCTCGGCCAAGCGCTCTTCGAGAGTCAGCGCTTCGAGGAGGCGCGGCAGGCATTTGAGACCGCGCTCAATCTCGATCCCGAGAACCTGATCGCCCTGAAGCAACTGGGTGATGTCGCCAGGCAGAATGGCGACAACGAGAGCGCGCGCGCCTGGTACCAGCGCCTGCTCGAAGTGGATCCGCAGAACGAAGAGATCGCCGCCCAGCTCGAGACTCTCGCCCCGCGCGGCCGCACCGAGAGCGGCTCATGGTGGCCGAGTGACAATGCGGTCGGCTGGCATGGCATGATGGGGGCGAGCCCGAACGTGCCCGCCGAGGCCGATGCTTCCGCCGACGCCGCGCACGAGTCGTTGCCCGAGCTGTCGATGCCCGATGCGGTGATGCCGGCTCAGGGCGACGCGATCGCCGAGCAGGAGCCGCTCGACCAATACGTGACTGAGTCCGAGCTGTTCGCCGCCGAGGGCTATGCGACGCACGTCGATCCGGTCGGCGAGGACCAGATACGGGGCATCGAGCACTTCGAGCTCGGCACCAACGCCGCCGCGAGCGCGAATTCGTCGTCGCTCGAGGAATCGTTCGCGCAGGCCGACATGTCCGCCTTTTCCCGCGACGGCGGCGCCGACGCGACTGCATCCACGGACGATGCGGCGGAAGTGTCATCGGTGGCGCCGATGTACGATCCCTTCGTCGGAAGCAGCTCGTCCGACGAGTCGTCGGATGCGCAGGCTGGTGCCGTCACCGCCGGTGCGACGCCCGCGTTTGTGACCGAGACGATGGCGGATTTGTATCTGTCGCAGGGCTTCACCGGCGAGGCGGTGAAGATCTATCGCCAGCTCGTCGAGCAGCGCCCCGACGACGAGGTGCTGCGCAATCGGTTGGCGGAAGTCGAAGCGCAGCTCACGGC
>JALZAE010000383.1 GCA_030948535.1 Gemmatimonadota bacterium
AGGTGCACGCTGGTTCCGCGCCGCTCGAGCTGCGCTGGAGCGACGACAGCGGCGCGACCGCGCGGCTGCGGTCGCGGTCCCTCAAGATCGCCGTCACCAGCGCCGCGCTGGCCGTGCTGAGGTTGCTCCTCGGCCAGGAGCGCGTTCGACTCGTACGCGGGAGCTAGCAGATGGCCCTGGCGCCAGTGATGGACTTCGAGAAGCCGATCGCGGAGCTGGAACGGCAGATCGATGAGTTGAAGAAGATGGCTGACAAGAGGCAGCTCGAGGTGGGCGACGAGATCGCGCCACTCGAGCGCAAGCTCGTCGAGCTGCGGTCGGACATCTATCGCAACCTCACGCCGTTCCAGCGCGTGCAGGTCGCGCGCAACGCGACGCGCCCCTTCACGCTCGACTACCTGCGGCTCGCCTTCACCGATTTCATCGAGCTCCATGGCGATCGCCAATTCCGCGACGATGCCGCCATCGTTGCCGGCTGGGCACGGCTGGAGGGCGAAACCGTCATGGTCATCGGCCACCAGCGGGGACGCGACACCAAAGAGAATCTCAAGCGCAATTTCGGTATGCCCCATCCGGAGGGATACCGGAAATCGCTGCGGTTGATGAAGCTCGCCGAGAAATTCCACGTCCCCGTGCTCACCTTCATCGACACCACCGGCGCCTGGGCGGGACTCGGCGCCGAAGAGCGCGGCCAGTCGGAAGCCATCGCGCGCAATCTGTTCGAGATGTCGAGCCTCGCCACGCCGATCATCGCGACGGTCATCGGCGAGGGCGGCTCAGGCGGCGCGCTCGCCCTCGGCGTCGCCGACCGCGTGCTCATGATGGAGAATTCCATCTACTCGGTGATCAGCGTCGAAGGCTGCGCGGCAATTCTCTGGAAGGACGGCAAGAGCATGGAGATGAAGGAGCGCGCATCGACGGCACTCCGCATCACGGCGCAGGAGCTGCTCGAGCTCAGCGTCATCGACGAGATCATCCCCGAGCCGCTCGGCGGTGCCCACGCCGATCACAGCGCCGCCGCCAAGACGTTGCAGGAGACGCTCGTCAGGCATCTCGATGAGCTGCGCCGTCTCAAACCCGATAAGCTCGTTCGCCGGCGCCGCGAGAAATTCCTGGCGATGGGACAAGTCGCCGAATGACCCTCGTGCCGCGCCCCGCGCTCCTGTCGTGCTGATCGAAGTCGCGTTCAAGGGAAATCGAAAGGAGTTCTTCGTCTTCGATGGCGAAGAGCCTCCGCGCGCGAAGGCGGCCGTCATCGTCGAGGCCGATCGCGGCGAGGATCTCGGGCGTGTGCACGCGACTGGCGATCTCGCGACCAAACGGCTGACCGTTCCGCACGGTCCCGGCGATCAGACGCCGGCGCGCAGGCTCATTCGTCTCGCCACCGCCGAAGAGCAGCGGCGCGGCGCCGAGCTCCTCGTGCTCGACGACGAGGCGCGGCGCAAAGCGATGGAGCGCGTCAAGGCGCACAATCTCGTCATGAAGGTCTCCGACGCCGAATGGCAGTGGGATAGAAAAAAGCTCACCTTCTACTTTACCGCCGAGAAGCGCGTCGATTTCCGCGCGCTCGTGCGCGATCTCGCCTCAACGTTCCGCACCCGCATCGAGCTCAAGCAGATCGGCGTGCGCGACGAAGCCAAGCGGCTCGATGGCATCGGACGATGCGGCCGGCAGTACTGCTCGGCGTCGTGGCTCCCCGAGCTGCGGCCGGTGAACTTGCAGGTCGCGAAAGACCAGAAGCTGTCGCTCAATCCGTCGCAGATCTCCGGCGCCTGCGGGCGGCTGATGTGCTGCCTGCGCTACGAGCACGACTTTTACGTCCAGAGCCGCAAGCGGTTTCCCAAGGAAGGCAGGATCATCGTCACCATGAAGGGCGAAGAGAAGGTCGTCCTGAACGACATCTTCAACGATCGCGTCACGCTGCGCACGCCCGACGGTGAATCGCGCATCGTGCCGCTTGCGGAACTCAAGCGCGAGATCGCTGCGGCGCCCGAGCGCGCGTCCGAGGCCGAGCCCGTCGTCGAGCTTCTTCTTTCCGTATCCGACGAGATCGAGATCGTCGAGGAGGAAGTGCCCGAGACCGTCGTGCTCGAGC
>JALZAE010000461.1 GCA_030948535.1 Gemmatimonadota bacterium
ATCCGGTGCTTGGCGAGGACGCGTTCCGCACGGGCACGGGCGTCCACGCCGCCGCGATCATGAAGGCGAGAAAGAAGGGACACGCCTGGCTGGCGGACCGCGTGTACTCGTCGATTCCAGCGGGCGAGTTCGGGCTGACTCAGCGCATCGACATCTCGCCGCAGTCAGGACTGTCCAACGTCCGCTGCTGGCTGGACGAGCACGGGCACGATTCGTCGGACGAGCCGCTCTGCCAGCACCTGTTCGCCGCGGCGAAGCGGATCAACCGCACGCTACGCGACGACGAGATCGTGTCGCTCATCGCCGAGCATCAGGCGAGCGCGTCCGCCGCTCGCGTGTGAGCACTGAGCTCGACGCGATCGTCGAAGGATATCTCGACCTTCGCTCGCGGATGGATCCGGTCGCCGCCACGCAGCTCGGGCGACACGATCTCGACGGACTGTACGCCGACTGGAGCGCGACCGCGGTGCGCGAGTTTACGGCCGCGGTCCGGAGCTATGCGGTGAGCCTCGAGGAAGTCGACGCGTTGTCGCTCCAGGACGAAATCGACCGGACCGCCGCTCTGCATTCGGCACGGCACGATCTGTTGGTGCTCGAGCGCGAACGACCATTCGGCCGAGACCCGTCGTATTACCTGACGCACGCATCATGGGGCATTCTGCTTCTATTGTCGCGGAATGCGCAGGATGCGCCCGCAGTTGCCGCCGCGCTGTTGGCGAGACTCCGCGCGATGCCCGAGTTCTTGACGCGAGCGATTGCCGCCCTCGATGCGCCCGTGGCGACGTTCATCTCGACCGCCCGCGCGATGGTGCCCGGCTTTCTCGAGCTTCTGTCGACGGATCTCGATGATCCGGCCATCGACGTCTCGTCGCTCGACCGCGCCGGGCTCGACGAGGCACGTCGCGCAGCCGCGGATGCACTGAGCAGCTTCGATCGCGTTCTCGCCCTGCGCGCCGAGACCGCCGGCGATGACTTCGCCATCGGCCGCGATCTGTTCGACCGCAAGCTGCACACGGCGCACATGATGGCCGACACGGCCGACGTCGTCGACCGATACGGCGCGCGGCTCGGCGGCGAAGCGATCGCCACACTGGAGCGCATCGCCGAAGAGATCAGACCCGGGACAACATGGAGAGAGCTCATCGAGGAGCTCCGTCGCGCCGATCCCGTCGAGGAAACGCTCGCCGGTGGTTTCGCCAGCGCGCTCGACGCTGCGCGCCGTGCGACCGCGGCGGCCGGGTTGGTGACGCTTCCGTTGGGTGATTTACAGGTGACAACGACGCCGCGTTTTCTCCGCCCGCTCATCCCGTTCGCGGCGTATCTCGGACCGGGGCCCTACGACGAGTCGCAGCAGGGGACGATGTTCGTCACCGCGGCGAGCGAGGGGATCGCCGCGCCGCTCGCGAGCGCGGAGTTGGCCAGCATCGCGGTGCACGAGGGATTTCCCGGGCACCATCTTCAGCAGCTCACCGCCAATCGGCTGGAGCGGTCCGCGCGGCGCGAGCTGACTACGCCCGCGGCGTTCGAGGGATGGGCGCACTACTGCGAGACGCTGATGCAGGAGTCCGGATTCATTGCGACCGCCGAGCAACGGCTCTTTGCCGCCTGGAACCTGCTGTGGCGCGCGCTTCGCATTAGGCTCGACGTCGGCTTGCACACGCGGAAAATGACGCGGATGGAAGCAGAGCGCGTATTGGTCGATGAGCTGGGGATGGACGCCGAGCGCGCCACCGCCGAGGTGAGACGCTATTGCGCCATGCCGACATATCAACTCTGCTACGCGATTGGCAGGCGCGATATTCTCGCGCTGCGCGAAGACTATCGTCACGCACGTGGCGACCAATGCAGCCTGAAAGGCTTTCACGATGATCTGCTGCGCTACGGCGCGCTGCCGATCGCTCTTGCGAGGTGGGGGATGGGGCTATGAGGCGTCGGCACACACACCGGTTTCCGATGATGGCGCTCTTCCTTGTCGCGTGCGCGCCCCGAGATGCGGCGAAGGCGACGGGCGACAGTTCGCACGCCCGCGCTGCGGCCGGAAGCCGCGGCTACCTGTTCGTGAGCAACGAGGGATCCGACGACGTATCTGTTATCGATGTGGCGAACGACACGGTCGTCGCGACGGTGCCTGTCGGCAAGCGGCCGCGCGGCATTCATCTCAGTCCCGACGGAAAGACGCTCTTCGTCGCGGTGAGCGGATCACCACGGGGCGGGCCCGGCGTCGATGAATCCAAGTTGCCGCCGGCGGACAAGGCCGCCGATGGCATCGCGGTTGTCGATGTCGCGACGCGAAAAGTGGTGCGGAGGCTTCCCGGCGGATCCGACCCCGAGACCTTCGCGCTCAGTCCCGATGGTAAGACGCTCTACGTCTCGAACGAGGATGCCGGCACCGCGTCGGTGATCGACGTCGACAAAGGGACCATTATCGCAACGATCCCAGTGGGCGCCGAGCCGGAGGGCGTGGCGGCGAGCCCCGACGGCAAGACGATCATCGTGACGAGCGAGGGAAAGGGTGAGATTGCGATGATCGATGCGGCAAGGACGAAAGTCGTCGCCACGATCGCCGTCGGCAAACGCCCCCGCTCGGCAACGTTTACGCGCGATGGCTCGCGCGCGTACGTCTCGGCCGAAGTCGGCGCGACGGTGAGCGAGATCGACGTCCCGAATCGCAAGCTCCTCCGGACGATACCGGTGGCAGGGGACGGGACGAAGCCGATGGGCATCGTGCTCGCGCCCGACGAGAGAAATCTTCTCCTCGCCACCGGTCGTCGTGGTGACGTGGTGGCCATCTCGCTCGACTCGGCAAAGCTGGTCCGCGCGGTGCACGTCGGGGACCGGCCGTGGGGAATCGCTCTGTCCGCGCGGGGTACCGAGCTCTATTCGGCGAACGGCCCGTCGAACACGGTGAGCGTGATCGATCTCGCGATGATGCGCGTGGTGAGAGTCATCCCGGTGGGCAAGCTGCCATGGGGCGTCGCGGTATCGAAGTGAGTGACGCGCATCCCCGTCCCAAGCTGGGCAGCAATGTCATCGCGATGGCGGCGGTGAGCTTTTTCACCGACGTCTCCAGTGAGATGATCTATCCGCTGCTGCCGCTGTTTCTGACCACCGTGCTCGGCGCCGGCGCGAGCGCGATCGGCGCGATCGAGGGCACGGCTGAATCGACGGCGTCACTACTGAAGCTCGCCAGCGGCTGGTGGTCGGACCGCGTGCGCAAGCGTAAGCCGCTCGTGGTGGGTGGATACGCGCTGGCGTCGTTCGTGCGGCCGCTGGTCGCGATCGCGCAGTCGGCGGCGCAGGTGCTCATGGTGCGCGTGGCCGATCGGATCGGAAAAGGGATTCGCACCTCGCCGCGCGACGCGCTGATCGCCGACTCCGTCGATCCGTCGATTCGCGGGCGCGCCTTTGGGTTTCATCGCGCCGCCGACCACGCGGGCGCGGTGGTCGGTCCTCTGATCGCGTTCGCAGTGCTGCGGCACCTCGACGCAACGAAGCCCAGCCAGGTCGCGGCGGCGTCGCATCTGCGGAATGTGTTTTGGCTCGCCGGCATCCCCGGCATCATCGCCGTGATCGTGCTCATCGCGTTCGTGCGCGACGTCCCGCGCGCAGAACCGCGAACGCCGGCAGCGGCGCCTGCCGCGGCGGATCGCGTCATGGGGGCGCGCTTCTGGGCCATCCTCGGCGTGGTGCTCCTCTTCACGCTCGGCAATTCGACCGATGCGTTCTTGCTGCTGCGCGCGGCCCAGCTCGGCGTAACGACGGCGATGATCCCGATTCTCTGGGCAATGCTGCATGTCGTGAAGTCGCTCTCGAGTACGCCGGGGGGCGCGCTCTCCGACAAGCTCGGTCGTAAGCCGTTGATCGTGACGGGCTGGCTCGTTTACGCGGCCGTTTACTTTGCCTTTGGCCGCGCGACGCACCAGTGGCAAGCGTGGGCACTCTTCGCCACATATGGACTCTACTTCGGACTCACGGAGGGCGTCGAAAAGGCTCTCGTTACCGACGTCGTTCCCGTATCGCGTCGTGGCGTCGCGTTCGGCTGGTACAACCTGGCCCTTGGCCTCGGCGCGCTGCCCGCGTCGCTCATCTTCGGCGCAATCTGGGATGGTGCCGGCGCACCGACCGCCTTTGCGTTCGGCGCGCTGATGGCGCTACTGGCGAGCGTGGGAATGTTGCTGGTGGCGCCGCCTCGCACCCCATCCCCCAGCCCCCCACCTCCAACCCCCAACCGCCCCTAGG
>JALZAE010000665.1 GCA_030948535.1 Gemmatimonadota bacterium
GTGCTCGGCCGTGATGCCGGTCGGATATTGGACCGGCATCTCGTAGCCCGCGAAGGGAACGATCTTGGCGCCGAGCGCGAGATGGATGTCGTAGAAGGGCGTGCGCTTGAGCTGGGTCGCGGCGGGATGCGCCATCGGGTCGGGCTCCACTCGGGTGAGGCGATGCGAAGGTCGATCTCGCGGAATATGACGAGCCTCGGAATGGGCTGCCAGTGATGCGCGTCGATGACTAGGGGATGTCACACAAAACAAGAGCCCGCGACCGAAGTCGCGGGCTCTTGAACGATCTCTATCGGCTCAACGTCGCGCCGATTTCAGTGCCGCTGTAACAGCACTCGCCGCGCCCTATATTGCCGGCGTGAGGCGGCGGAAGAGGTCGATGACGTCGAAGCGCACGGGATCGATCTCGTAATAGCGATTGTCGAAGTAGCGGCCCGTCGTCGGGAAGTACGGCGGCGACTGGCGCGCCATGCACTGGTCGTACGTGCGGTTTTCCATGTAGCCGGATCCGCCGTAGCCGGTGAATGTCGCCGACGCGCGCTGCACGATGACGCCGCCCGTCTGATAGAGACATCCACTGCCGACGGAGTAGCCGTTGCACAGGCCCCCGGACTGTCCACCCGACGCGCTGCTCATGAAGTTGTCGGGCACGAAGGTGCGGTTGAGCGCCATCACGACGCCGTGCAAGAAGAAGTGATGGTTAGCCGACATGAAGTACTTGGAGCCCGCGCCGCCCGAGCCATCCGGCGACTGCGGTGTGTTGATGGCGTTGTCGGCGATCGTGACGTCGTTCGCGGCGATGACGCCGAACATGTCGCGGCAGAGCTGCGGCAGAACGGCCGGGCTCGTCGCGTACGTGATGTCATCAATGAAGGTGACGGTCCCGCCCGCATACAGCGTCACACGTCCACGCAGCACGCCGCTGACCGCGACGGTGCCCGAGAAGTGGATCACGCCTTTGTTCGCCGGGTTCGTTCCGCGATAGAGCGGAAAGAGGTAGTCCGCATCGGCGCGGCCCGAGAGATTCGACTGTACCGTGCCGCCACGGGCGCGCCAGCTGGTCCAGCTCCCGTAGCCGTTGGGATACACGGTCCTGCGCGGCTCGGTGCCGTTGTACGTCGCGTAGAACGACGTGTCGTTGCCCGGCCGACGGTAGTCGGTGAGGGCCGACAGATGCGGATCGCCCGACGGATAGCAACGGGCATTCGAGCGCGTCATGTACTGCTTGAGTGTGGCGGTTCTCCAATCGGCAACGCCACCGAGCGCCGTGTAGTTGAAGCCAAGGTCGCCGGGCAGGAAATGCGAGCGCACGGAGTAAGGCACGAACCGCTGCGCCGTATCGGCCGCGTTGGGCCAGGGGAAGAAGGCACCACACTGATTCTGCGCCACTGAAGCGCCGTCGCTCCAGCTGCCGTAGTCCGCGCGTGTTCCAATCGCCGTGTTGCCCGTCCACACGCGGAAGAAGCCCTCATCGATGCCCGTCGCGGCGCTATCACCATTGAGATCGAGAGCGACGAACTCGATGCGAATGCGCGCCGTGCTCGAGCTGCCCGACGTCGGCGAGGTGAAGTCGAAGTTGGCGCCGGACGCGTAGGTCAGGAGGTTCGACAAGCGTGCCAGCGTAGGCAGTTGCATGGGTGTCTGGCGCTGCTTCGGCGGCATCTTGGTAAAAATCGCCGAGCTCGCATTCACAAAGTTGCCAGCGGTGCTGACCTCATCCGTGAAGCGCGCGCCATTGTACGGAAACGTGCAAGCCGTGATGTCGGCGTTGGACCACATCGGTCCGACGATCGCCTCGCCGCCGGCGTAGCAGCCTGGATCGGTCTGGTCCTGCCAGTAGATCCAGCGCGCGAAGTTCTCTTCCGCCATCTCCAAACGACGCACGTACCGCGCACCGCTGTTGTCGCGCGCTTCGGCGACGATGCTGGCGAAGTTGCCGTACTGTCCGGTGAAGTTGCCGGTGCGCCCCATGTACAGATTCACGGTCGCATCGGGCACCTGCTGGCCGTCGGCGCCGGCGATGCGCGCATTCGACAGCAGCTGCGTGTAGCCGCTATCGGGCATGCTGTGCTGTAGCGCCGTATCGACGTTGATGCGGCTCTTGCCCTGCGCAAGTGCCGCCTCAGCCGCGTATCGGAAGCCGCGCTCGCTCTCGAAATATTTCGAGATGATGCCGGCGTTCGATGTGAGAAAGATCGCCGACATGGCGAGCGCGGCGAGCGCGATCGTCATGACGAGGGTCAGCACCAGCGCGGAGCCGCGCCGGACGCTGCGTGCGCCGTGATAGTCGGATCGGTGTCCGAGTTCAGACATATGCCTCTCCTAGGGGATGCTGCGACATTTCGCTCACGGCGGTGGCGGAATGACGCCGGGACTGACGATCGACATCGTCGAGTTGACTGGGGTGCAGTCCTGCGCAACCAGGCCGTAGTCCCAACGTTGGCCCGGTATTACCTGAGTATCGGTATAGCTGTAGATGGTGCCGGTGGCGGGAACGCTCACGAACGGATCACCCCACGCCGTCGTACCGTTGACGCGGCGATAGATCGCGTAGCGCTCCACGTCCTTCTCACCGCCCGCTTGGTCCGGCGAAGCGGTCCACGTGAGAACGACTCCCGGCGGATTGTTCTGGGTGATGCCCGCCAGCGCACTGCTGATCGGAACGTCACCGCAGGTGGTCTTGTTCTGCAGCCCGATGTTGAGCAGACGAATGCTGCCCTCCACCTTGCGCGTGACGTCGCCGAGCTTCGGATCGACGTACAGGCCGGTGAAGGAAATGCGCACCACGCGAATGCTATCGAGCCAGGACACTCGGCCGGTGTCGAGCGGACCGCCATGCACGGCCACGTGATACAGCGGCAGCACCGTGCGCGGGATCTCCGCCAGCGAGCCGGCCGAGTCGCGGAAATATCGAAAGACGGGCGCATCGCCACTTCTCAGCACGACGTTCTTGGCGACGATCCGCGGCGTGCCATCGTTCACGCGCCGCATTAGCTGGTAGAGATCGCTGCGGCCCGTGGACACGTCCGATGCCATGTAGAACGAAATCGTTTCCGCGAAGCTCGGGTTGCTCCCAGAGATGTAGTTCTGTGCCGGATACGTTCTCGACGAGCGCGGCAGCGTGACCTGATTGGCGAGGAGCAGCGAGGTGCTCAACGACGGCAGCACGCTCGGGTTGTAGTAGATCGCGCTCGCATCGCCCGAGTCACGGGAGACGAGGTCGGCATTGAAGGTGACGGCGAGCGAATCCGCCTGCACGAGCATCGGCTGGAGGTCGAGCACGCCGACACCGGCGACACGCAGCTCGCGGTCGATCGTGTTGAAGGCGAATCGCGCGTTCTGCTGTGCGTCGAGCCGGCCGCCGTAGTCCGTCAGGGTGCGCGTCTGCGCTTTGAAGAACGGCAGCGCCATGCTGAAGATCAGCACCATGATACTCATGGCGATCAGCATCTCGATCATGGAGAATCCAGATCGACTGGACCGGCGTGAGAGCGTTGGCATGGTGTCCTAGAACTTCGCGATGAAGGTGCTTTTCTTGATCGGCGTCGACATCCCGTTTCCTGTGACCGTCACCGTCACGGTGCGATAGTCGACGAGATCGCCGGCGTTGCCGCCGGTATGCGTGATCTGCGTCTGGCGCGTGAAGCCCGGATAGCTCGGGATGCTGGCCTCCGTCGTCGCCATCGAGTCGATGCCGGCGTAGACCGTCGCGGACTTCACACTCTCGATGCGGTCACCGACGAGATCGCTGGCGGTAGAGACCACCGATGCGGTGCGCGTGCTGCGGACGAACCGCACGATGAAGTTGCCCATCCCGAGCATCACCGTCGCCAGAATGACCAGCGCGATGATGACCTCGAAGAGCGTCATTCCCCGGCGCTGCGCGAGCCGGCGACGCCTCATTGTCCTGCCCCCTTCCACACGCTGTCGACGTAGCGATACCAGTCCGAGCGCCCGGTCGCCTTGGTGACCTGGACGCCGCGGAAATTCCTGGCGAGCAGGCTCTGCGTTCCGACATACACCTCGAGGTCGCTGCTGGCCGAGCCATCGCGGCGGAAGATCACGCTGACCATTCCATCGGAAGTCGTGAGATCGGGCCCGATGATCGCGGTCGAGCCGGCGAGCGAGATCACGGCGGGCGGGGGTTCGAACATCGCGCCCTCGGGGAGCGGGTACCAATAGCGGTTCTCATTCACGTCGACGACGCCGTTGTTGTTGACGTCCTCCAGCACCCTGATCGACTGATTCACCTGATCGAAGCTGACGACGATGTTGTACTGGCGCTGCACGCCCATGCGTTGCGCCTTCTGCATCGTCGAGCGGACCTGCCGCGCGGCGGCGTCCATCCGAAAGCGCATGTAGTCGAAGCGCGGGATCGCGATGCTCGTGATGATCGCGATGACGCCGAGCACCATCACCATCTCGATGAGCGAAAACCCATCACGCGATGCGCGACGGGACCCGGCGGGCGAGCCCTCGACAGTCAACTTGAGCATGTGCATCGCCTCTCGATTACCAACTCTGGTGCCGGTCCCGAACAGCGCACGATCTCTGGCGGGCGAGAACAATTCGGGTGACAGCGCTTCTCGTTTTAGACTCGCGGGCGAACGGTCCCGTAACCGTTTCTACTCTCTGGTGAGAGCCCATTCGACCGTCTGGACCACAGTATACAGCCCGGGCGTTAGATCGCTATCACGCCGAGGGTTGCGTTCGTCACAAAGTGTTGAAACGGGTGCAATGGCGTGACACTTCGCGCGTCTCCGCGTCCCCTCATAGGATCGACTCCTGCCCGCCAAACCTTCACCCTCCCGTCGAACCCGACATGGGGCACGTCGCTACACTGCTGCCCAGCCCGCTGCGGCTGAACCGCCTCCGGGGAGCGCTGCGCGATCGATACACGGTCGTGCAATGTGCATCCTGGGAGGATTTGTTGGCCGCGTGTGGGCGCGAGCCGGTATCGATCGCGGTGGTCGACGTCTATCTCGGCGAGCACGTTAACGCCGGCTTCGACTGGCTCCGCCAGCTCAAGCGGCGATATCCGTCCGTCGCCCTGGTCGCTTACGTCGCGTTCCCACCGGCGAATCCCAGAGACATGTTCGAAGCGGGACGCTTCGGAATCGACGGCCTCGTGGTCGCGGACCAGGACGACGATCCGCGCCGGATGCTCGCGCTGATCGAACAGGCGGACGCGCGCGGCGTCGTCGAGATGCTTCGCCGGGCCATCGTCGACGTGAAGCCTACCGTCCGCGACGCAACGCTGATCTCAGTGACGCGCGCGCACGAGCGGCTCTCGCCCGAACAGCTCGCGAAGATCCTCGGCATTCGCCGCAAGGCGCTCTCGGAGCGGCTGACGCAGTCGGGATTCCCGACCGCCCAACGCTTGATTGCCTGGGGCCGGCTCATCGTCGCCGCTCGAATGCTCGAGGACGGCGGCCGCAGCGCCGACAGCGTTGCGCTCGCGCTCGAGTATCCATCGGGAAGCGCGTTCAGAAACACATGTCAGCGCTACCTGCGCGCGGCGCCGCATCAGATCCGCGCCAACGGCGGCGCTCAGTTCGCCATCGCTTCCTTCCTGACCGAAGCGCGCGGGCCTGCGCCCTCGGAGCAGCCGGAGCTTGCCACAGCGAGCTGATCACGGGGATCAGGCGAGCGGCTCACCACCCATGAGCGCCGCCATGATCGCCTTCTGTACGTGCAGACGATTCTCCGCCTCGTCCCACACGCGGCTCTGCGGCCCATCGATCACCTCGGCCGCCACCTCCTCTCCGCGATGAGCGGGCAGACAATGCAGAAAGATCGCGTTGGAGGCCGCGCGCTTCATCAGCGCGCCGTCGACCGTGAAGTCGGCGAAGGCTTTTTCGCGCTTCGTCTGCTCTTCCTCCTGGCCCATCGATGCCCAAACGTCGGTGTTGATCACGTGCGCGCCTTCGGCAGCTTCGCGCGGATCCCGAACGACGGTCACCTTTGCCTCGCGCTGCGCGCGCGCGAGAATCGACGCGTCGGGATCGTATCCTTCGGGACAGGCGAGGGAGAGCTCGAAGCCAAGCCGGTACGCGGCGTTGATCCAAGAGTTCGCCATGTTGTTGCCGTCGCCGATCCAGGCAACCTTCTTCCCTGCCCAACCGCCCAGGTGTTGGCGGATGGTGAGCACATCGGCGAGCACCTGGCACGGGTGCAATAGGTCGGTCAATCCGTTGATCACCGGCACGGTGGCAAACTTGGCCAGCTCTTCGACGTCGGCGTGCGCGAAGGTGCGAATCATGATCCCGTCGACGTAGCGCGAGAGGACGCGTGCCGTGTCGGCGATCGGCTCGCCACGACCCAGCTGCGTGTCGCGCGGCGAAAGAAAGAGCGCGTGCCCGCCGAGCTGGAACGCGCCGACCTCGAAGCTGACCCGCGTTCTCGTCGACGACTTCATGAAGAGCATCGCCAGCGTCTTCCCGGCCAGCGGCTTGGCGCGATACTCGCCGCGGCGCATGCGGTCGGCGAGATCGAAGAGCGCGACGAGCTCGGTGCGCGAGAGGTCGGCGATTGCGAGGAGATCGGAGGGCATGTGTTGGGGGTCGGGCGTCTGGCGTCGGGCGTCGGGCGACTACGGGAGGCGAGAAGCTACCTCCCTCGATAGTGGCTCGGAAGCGGCGTGACGCGGGTTCGATGCGGAGGGTTCCATGGTCGACGTCGCGGTGCCACGACACATGGAGGATGAATGAAGGCAAGAATATTTGCGCTGGCGATGATGTGCATGGTTTTCAGCGGCGGGCTGCAGGCGCAGGCGGAGCGGACGCCGATCAGTATCTCGGTGTCGGGCGGGCCCACGACGGGATCATTCAGCAACGAGTTTCCGCGCACGCGCGGGGGCCATGCCGAGATCGCGCTCAGCTTCGCGCCGAGTGCGTGGCCGATCCTCCTGCGCGGCGAGTTTGGTGTGCAGCGATTCTCAGTGATCGACAACCGACCAGGATGCCCAGGCCCCGCCGACGGCGCATTCCCGTCGGGATCGATCGGACCCGGATGCGGCCAGTACGCAATCAACGACGACGGCCTCAGCGGGACGCTCAGTATCGTGCTGCCGAGAAATGTCGGACCGGTGTCGACCTATCTGATCGGCGGGATCGGCACGTACAGCCTCGCCGAAGTCGCGCGCTGGACCCGCGTCGGTGGAGCGCAGTGCCCGTTGTGCGATACCGGAACGCTGCAGTTCGATCGCTCATGGACGCGGCTCGGCTACAACGCCGGCGGCGGTCTCGCGATTCCTCTCGGGCAGCTCTCGCTGTTCGGCGAGGTGCGGTATCACTACCTGCCGGGCGACATCCGCGCGTATATGGTGCCGATCACCATCGGCCTGCGCCGATAACGCGCCTGCCGACTACAGGATGTATCGTCGAAGATCTTCATCTTCGACGATCGCCTTCAGCCGATCTCTCACGGTCTCGCCGTCGACGGTGATCGTGTCGCGGCCACGGTCGGGCAGATCGTACAACACGTCCTCGAGCAGCGTCGACATCACGGTGTGCAGGCGGCGCGCGCCGATGTTTTCCATCCGGTCGTTCACTGTCGCGGCGATGCGCGCGATCTCGGCGATGCCGTCGGTCTTGAAGTCGAGCTTCGCGCCCTCGGCCTCGACCAGCGCCGAATACTGCTTGGTGAGCGCGTTCTCCGGCTCGGTCATGATGCGGATGAAGTCCGCCTCGACGAGCGGCTTGAGCTCGACACGAATGGGGAATCGTCCTTGGAGCTCGGGGATCAGATCGCTCGGCTTCGAGACGTGGAACGCGCCCGCCGCGATGAAGAGCACGTGATCCGTCTTCACCATGCCGTACTTCGTCTGGACGTTGCTCCCTTCGACGATCGGAAGGAGATCGCGCTGCACGCCCTCGCGCGACACGTCGGGCCCGCCGGCCTGTGACCGCTCGCCCGCGATCTTGTCGATCTCGTCGAGGAAAATGATCCCCATTTTTTCCACGCGATCGATCGCGTCGCTCGTGACGTCGTCCATGTCGACGAGCTTGTCGAGCTCCTGCTCGAGCAGGATGCGCCGCGCCTCGGACACCTTCACCGTCCGCTTCTTCGTGCGCTTGGGCATCATGTCCTGCAACATCTCGGTGAAGTTCTCCATCCCCTCCGGCGCGCCCTGCGGCACGAGCATGTCGACCATCGGGCCGGCGTGGTGCTGCACCTCGATCTCGATCTCGCGCGATTCCAACTGTCCGTCGATCAGGAGCTGTTTGAGCTTGTCCCGCGTGCGCCGGTAGCGCTCCTGCGCCGCGTCGAGCTCGTGCGACTCGCGCTGCACTTCCCCGCTCGACGAGACGACGAACAGCGCGGGACCAGTACCTGGCGCGGGCGGCGTGCTCGGGCTCGGCGCATTCGCGGGCGTCTT
>JALZAE010000481.1 GCA_030948535.1 Gemmatimonadota bacterium
GCTCATGAGTGCCGCGCCCGCGTACTGGCGCGGCGATGAGCATCGGCAGCAACTGCAGCGCATCTACGGCACCGCGTGGCTCAAGAAGGATGATCTCGACGCGTACATCAGTCGTCTCGAGGAAGCCAAGAAGCGCGACCACCGCCGCCTCGGTCAGGAGCTCGACCTCTTCTCGACCGATCAGCGCATCGGACCGGGACTCATCCTCTGGCATCCGCGCGGCGGCGTGATTCGCAAAGAGATCGAGGACTACGAGCGCGAGCTGATCATCCGGCACGGCTACGATCTCGTCTACACGCCGCACATCATGAGCGAGAGGATGTTCGAGATCTCCGGACATCTCGTCAGCTTCAAGGACGGCATGTTCGCGCCGATGGACGTCGATGGGCAGAACTACCGGCCGAAGCCGATGAACTGCCCGGGCCATATCGCGATCTATGAATCGCGGCAGCGCAGCTATCGCGATCTGCCGCTGCGGTACGCCGAGTTCGGCACCGTGTACCGGTACGAGCGAAGCGGCGTGCTGCACGGCATGCTGCGCGTGCGCGGATTCACGCAGGACGATGCGCACGTCTTCTGCACCCCGGAGCAGGTGCCGACCGAGATCGAGCGGTTGCTCGACCTCGTGCACGAGATGCTCGGCACCTTCGGCTATCCGTACACGATCGAGCTCTCGACGCGCCCCGAGAATGGACTCGGCTCACCCGAAGTTTGGGAGCGCGCCGAGCGTACGCTGGCCGAGACGCTCGAGAAGCGCGGCCAGGCGTACACGATCGACGCCGGCGGCGGCGCGTTCTACGGACCGAAGCTCGACTTCAAGTTGATCGATGCCATCGGCCGAAGCTGGCAGGGACCGACCGTGCAGCTCGACTTCAATCTGCCCGAGCGCTTTCAGCTCGAGTACATCCACGAGGACAACACGCGCCACCGGCCCGTGATGCTGCATCGCGTGCTCGTGGGCTCGATGGAACGCTTTGTTGGCGGATTGATCGAGCACTACGCCGGCGCGTTCCCCTTGTGGCTGGCCCCGGAGCAGATTCGCGTGCTGCCGATCACCGATGAGCTCGGCGATGCGGCGCGCGCCGCCACCGAGCGCCTTGCCGCGCTGGGCATTCGCGCGCATCTCGACGCGCGCAACGAGACGTTGAACTACCGCATCCGCGACGCCGAAGTGATGAAGGTGCCGTACATGGCCGTCATTGGAAAACGTGAGGCGGAGGTGGGCACGGTGGCGCTCCGGATGCGCGGGGCGGGGAAGAAGCAGGAAGTCATCTCCGTCGATGACCTCATCGTGCGGCTGAAGATGGAGATCGCCACCCGTGCGCTCCCCGCGGCGACGACTGAGACGGTGCCGGCATGACGCGTTTCTCGATTGTCGTGCTCGCGAGTCTGACTATTGGTGTCGCGCGGCACTTGCAAGCCCAGGTCGCGAAAGGACCATCGCCGATGGTATGCATCGATCCAGGGCATCCGTCCGAAGTGAGCGCGGGCGACGTGGTGCAGAACGGACAGACCGAAGTGCGCGTCGCGTGGCTCGTCGCTCACGAGCTGGACGTGATCTTGGCCAAGCGCGGCATTCGTACGTGCATGACCAAGAAGGCCGAGCATCAGTTGGTGCGAAATCGTGAGCGCGCAGAAGCGGCGAATCAGGCGCACGCAGCACTCATGGTTCGTCTGCACTGCGACGCGGGCGACGGCCGGGGCTTTGCCGTCTATTATCCCGATCGGGCCGCGACCAAGGACGGCCACACCGGGCCGTCCAATGCGGTGATCGCGCGCAGTCGCGCCGCCGCGGTCGTCATCGATTCGGCGATGCGCGCCGGCCTGTGGGACGTCCTCGAGAACGGAGGCGTCCGCGGTGACTCGAAGACGCTCGTGGGATCGAAGCAAGGCGCGCTCACCGGCTCGATTTTCTCCGAAGTTCCAATCGTGACCATCGAGATGGTGGTGTTGAGCAACGTCGGCGACGCGAAGGTTTCGGCGACTGCCGAGGGCCGGCATCGGATCGCGCGCGCCATCGCCGACGGCGTGGTGAAGTTCGTGGCGCCGACGCCCTAACCCGTACATAGCTAGAGGGAGGAACCGGATGCGACGTGCTCTGCTCGGTCTGCTTGTCCTGGCCTCGATCGGCATTTCCGCGCGCCGCGCGCTCGCGCAAGAGGCGGACGAGAAGAAGCTCGTGCCGTGGGAGTCGTTCGACTTCGCGAAGAAACCGGTGGCGCTCGCGCAGATTCAGCCGCTCAACGCCGGCGAGCTCAAGCTCCTGCGCGGAATCGTGTTCGGGCGGCACGGCCGCGTCTTCAAGGACATCGAGATCAACGAGTATTTGGAGGGCCGGCCCTGGTACAGCGCGGCCGTGAAGAAACATTTCTCCAATGCATCCCTCAGCGAGATCGAGCGCCGCACGCTCGACGTCATTCGCGAGGCGGAAGCGCGACACCATCGCGTCGTGCAGCTGGGCGACATGCGCTTCTATCAGCACGCCGTGCTCAACACCGCAAAGCTCGGCGAGCACACCCTTCCGGAATGGCGCATTCTTCGCGGCGAGATCGGCGCCGAGCACGGCGAATCGTTCGCGGAGGATCCGTGGCTGCAGCAGTACTTCAACGAGCGCTATTGGTATAAAACGAACGAGAAATACTCGGAGAAGGTGCTCTCACCGGAGGAGCGCAAGAACGCCGCGACGATCGACTCGATCGAGCGCGCGCAGCGGCAGGTCAGGATCAGCGAGACGGATCTGCCGTACTATCAGGACAAGCCAATTCCCCCGGCGGTACTCAAGGGGCTGAGCCTGTACGATCTGCGCATTTTGCGAAACGCCGTCTACGCCCGGCACGGACACAAGTTCGCCACGCCGTGGCTGCGGCGGTACTTCGCCGATCAGGGCGATGACGAGACGACGATTCCCGCCAAAGAAACGCCGCTGACGGAAACGGAGCAGAAAAACGTCGCGCTCATCGTCAGCGTCGAGACGGGTATTCACGAGCGGCTCTCGACCGAGCCCGTCGATTCCGCGACGCTGAGCGGACTCTTCCTCGAAGACTCGCGCCGGCTCCGGAACGAGATCTACGCGCGGCACGGCAAGGTCTTCACCGACAAGTGGCTCAAGAGCTACTTCTCGAGCCTGCCGTGGTACAAGGCCGACCCGAATTTCACCGATGCCTCGCTCACTCCGATCGAGCGCGCGAACGCCTTGCGAATAGCGGCGCACGAGAAGACCGCGCTGAGCGCGATGACGGCATTCGAAGGCTGATGAGGGGCGGGGCCGCGGGTCGCGCGGCGAGCTAAACAACCTCCAACTGATTTGCGAGGCGTGCGGCGTTCGGCGCAACGCGTCGCCGCACGCCGCACGCGTCCACCT
>JALZAE010000490.1 GCA_030948535.1 Gemmatimonadota bacterium
GCCGTAGTTGTCGGTTAGCCATCCGCCGAGCGTCGGGCCGATCGTCGGACCAACCATGACGCCGAGTCCGAACAGCGCCATCGCCGTCCCCGCCTCTTCCTTCGGAAAGGACTCGAACAGCACCGCCTGTGACACCGTCATCAGCGCGCCTCCGCCGACGCCCTGCACGATGCGCCAGAAGATGAGCGCGCCTAACGAGTGCGAGGCACCGCAGAAGAACGACGCGAGCGTGAACAGCACGATCGACCCGACGAAGTAGCGCTTGCGGCCGAAGAAGTCGCCGAGCCATCCCGTGAGCGGAATGACGATCACGCTGGCGAGGATGTAGCCGGTCGAGACCCACGCGATCTCGTCGAGATTCGCGCCGAGATTTCCCATCATGTCAGGCAGCGCGACGTTGACGATCGAGCTGTCGATCACCTGCATCAGTGCGGCCAGCACGACGGCAAAGGCGATGATGTACTTGTGCACCTCGCCGCGCACCGGTGCCGACACCGGCTCGACGAGTGCCGCGTCGCTCGAGCTCAACTGACTGCTGGGCATGCCTTCGCCTCATCCGGATTGCGTCGCGTTCAGTATATACAGAACGCGGGCCACGCCGGAGATGTGCCGCAGATCAACTCGAGAACGGCGCGGAGTGACTGGGATGGCGCGCACATCACACGGCTGCTTTTGGATTTTCTCCTATGGTCTCGCCACTTTGCGTTGCGGGCGACGTGCGCGTGGAAGCGGACGCTCCTTGTGCGAGCCGTGCTTTCGGTCCGCGGCGTGCCGATGGGCCACTCCGATCCGCGGCACCGACGCCGGCGCGCTGGGACGCGTCTCAGCCTCGGTAGTCGCGCGCTGAATTGCCGTCGAGGCTGACGGCGCCGCTGACTTGCTCCGCGACTCCCGTGCTCGCTCGCGCGCGGGCGCGAATGACGGATCCGCCGCCGTCGCGTCGTCGAAGGATGCGGCCGCTTCGGCATCCCGGTGATGTACCTGCAGCCACACGCCGCGGCCGTATGAGACGAACGCACGAACGCTCGCCGTACGGCGTCGCTCGATCGAAGCGCGCTCGTTCGCCGTGAGCACGACGCCGAGCTGAGCCATCAACCCGAACGTCACTCTCTTCTCGGCGTCGATCACCCGCTCGAGCGGTGCGGCGGCGGCCACGGCTCGCCCGTCCTCCCGGACGCGACCGTGATCAGCGATGCGTCGAGCCGAAAGTCGCGGTTCGTGTGGCCACCGAGCGCGCCGACCACGAGCTCGCTCGCCGCGCGAAGCGTGTTGCCGCTCGGCGCCGTAGCCGCATCCGCGAAGCGAGCCAGCCGAATCTCGTCGGCGAGCATCGCGGTGCACATACGATCGACAATGATGAGCTGTGGCGATTGCGCCAGTCGCTCGAGCATCTGAAGCATCAGCGGACTAGTAAGGCGCGTGTCCGCTTACCTGAGCAAGAGGTGCACGCGCGTACACTTGGAGTAACGACGCGGGACACGGATTGTGAAGGAACGGGTGTGGCACATCCTACGTCAACTCTTGCTCCAGGGCGGCACGACGCCGTTCGTACGCGCATACGCGATCGACTGACCGAGATGTTCGCCCGCATGTTCCGCCGCTCCGAGCAACAATGCGCGCTTGGTCATCTTCGCGCCGAACAGCTCGACCATCCCATCCGACGCCGCGTCGGGCGTGGCATTCACCGCGTTCTTCATGTACGCGAACGATGCCTTCATCGTCGCGAGCACCTGCGCCTTGCTGCCCGGGCAAGTCTCGATCTTGTTGACGTCGATGCCCGCCGGCACCTTCGCGCCGAGCGGCGCCCCGAAGAGATAGTTCGCGCCGGCGATGTGGAGATATACCTCGCACACCGAGCGTACCCCCTTCGCCGGCCGCCATGAAAACTTCTCCCAGGGCATCGCCTCGGCCAAGGCAACGTACTTCTTCTCGGAGTCGTCGAAGTTGCTCAGGAATTCCGCGCGCCATCCCGACTTCGGCGCCTGCGCCGAGAGCGAGGGGCGGGCGACGACCGAGGCGAGCGTGAGCATCGTTACGATCTTGAGTACGCGCATCCGGATCTCCGATTGGTGGGGTGAGCGGAGCTACTGCGTCTTGGTGCTCGTACGCGAGAACAGGAGCCGGTCCGCGATGCGATCCGCCATTGCGCCGGCGTCGGCCTCGGCAGAGCTCGTGAGGATGATGATCGACGCCCGTCGATCGGGGAATCGCACGAACGCGTTGCGTTTGCCGTCGGGCGTTCCGAGCTCGCGCTGTCGGGTGAGCCCGCGATAGCTGTCGACGCGCCAGCCAAGAGCATTGCCCGACTGCGCGCCGCCGACCGGCGTGAAGACGTTCGTTGTGCTGTCGGTGGTGAACGCCTTGATCGCCGTGAGGCCGAGCTCCCAGCGATAGAGCTCATCGACGTTCGACTCGAACATGCCGGTGGTCGAGTCGGCCACCGTCTTGTGCATCCCGATCGGCGTCATGATGCGCCGAGTAACGAGCTGGGAGTATGAGGCCCCGCTCTTCTTGGCGAGGAGAGCGACGAGCTGCCGATTTCCATCTGGTACGTCCGCCTGATGCGACAGAAACTGTCGGAC
>JALZAE010000497.1 GCA_030948535.1 Gemmatimonadota bacterium
CGCGGTCACGTGCAGAATACCGTTCGCGTCGATATCGAACGTGACCTCGACCTGCGGTGTGCCCCGCGATGCGGGCGGAATGCCGGTCAGCTGGAACTTGCCGATCGTCTTGTTGTAGGTCGCCAGCTCGCGCTCGCCCTGCAGCACGTGAATCTCGACCGTCGTCTGGTTGTCCTCCGCCGTCGAGAAGACCTCCGACTTCTTGGTCGGGATGGTCGTGTTGCGCGGGATGAGCACGGTGGTCACGCCGCCCAGCGTCTCGATGCCCAGGGAAAGCGGAGTGACGTCGAGAAGCAGCACGTCCTTTTGCTCGCCGGTGAGCACCGCACCCTGAATCGCGGCGCCGATAGCCACCACTTCATCAGGGTTAACGCCCTTGTGCGGCTCCTTCTTGAAGAAGTCCTTGACGATCTGCTGAACTTTCGGGATGCGCGTCGAGCCGCCGACGAGAATGACTTCGTCGACTTCCTCCGGTTTGAGGCCGGCATCCTTGAGCGCCTGCTGCATCGGCGGAATCGTGCGCTGGATCAGATCGTCGACCAGCTGCTCGAACTTCGCGCGCGTCAGCGAGTAGTTGAGATGCTTCGGACCCGACTGGTCCGCGGTAATGAAGGGCAGATTGATGTCGGTCTGCTGCGTGGAGCTGAGCTCCATCTTTGCCTTCTCGCCGGCTTCCTTGAGCCGCTGGAGCGCCATCGGATCCTTCGACAGATCGATCGCCTGGTCGCGCTTGAACTCCGCCACGAGCCAATCGATCACGCGCTGATCGAAATCATCGCCGCCGAGGTGCGTGTCCCCGTTGGTGGACTTCACCTCGAACTGGCGCGAGCCTTCGACATCGTAGAGCTCGAGCACCGAGATGTCGTACGTGCCGCCGCCGAGGTCGAACACGGCGACCTTCTCATCCTTTTTCTTGTCCAAACCGTAGGCGAGCGCGGCGGCCGTCGGCTCATTGATGATGCGGAGCACGTCGAGTCCGGCAATCCGGCCGGCATCCTTGGTCGCCTGGCGCTGCGAGTCGTTGAAGTACGCGGGGACCGTCACCACGGCCTTCTCGACTTTGTGACCGAGGTAGTCCTCAGCGGTCTGCTTCATCTTCTGCAGGATCATCGCGCTAATCTCGGGGGGCGAGTAGCGCTTCCCCTGAACCTCGACCATCACGACGTCGTTCGGGCCCGATGCCGACTTGTACGGCACGCGCTTCGCCTCCTCCTGCACCTCGCCGAGCTTCCGGCCCATGAAGCGCTTGATCGAAAAGACGGTGTTGGTCGGATTGGTGACCGCCTGCCGCTTCGCTACGGTGCCGACGAGTCTCTCGCCGTCTTTCGTGAAGCCGACTACCGAGGGCGTGACGCGGCCGCCTTCGGCGTTTGGGATGACGACGGGATCGCCGCCTTCCATCACCGCGACGACGGAGTTGGTGGTGCCTAGGTCGATGCCGATAACTTTCTCAGCCATGGTGCCCTCAGATTGCCGGTTTACGGATGGTGCGGGGTATGTCGATTGCCATTCAAACTTCCGCAATCGCTCTCAATGCCGAACGATTGGCGTCGGCTGATTGCTCCGCGCTAAGGTTCAGCAAGGGTGAGGCCCGATTGATAAGCCACAATGGCAGGCCTCAGTTTTCGAATCGTATCGGATGTGACGTGTTGACTGACGCTCGTTCGCGCTGCGCTGACGCGGAGGCGGTTTGGGGAGGGGAGCATGATCCCGATCGGTGACGAGTTGCCGACGCTGCGGCGTCCCTGGATGACCTGGGTCATCATTGGAGTGACGTTCGCGGTCTGGATTCTGGTGCAGGGCGGGGGATTCGACACGGCGCGATTGATCGCGTCCACTTGCGACCTGGGAATGGTGCCCGGCGAGATCACGCATCTCGCGCGGATCGGATCGGGAATCGACCTCGGCAACGGCACGGCGTGCCTGATCGACGACGAGCGCATCAACATCTGGACGCCGCTCATCTCGATTTTTTTGCACGGTAGTTGGATGCATGTCGGCGGCAACATGCTGTTCTTCTGGGTGTTCGGAAACAACATCGAGGACAGCATGGGCCCGTGGCGCTTTCTCGCCTTCTACCTGCTCTGCGGATTGGCCGCGGGCGCGGCGCACATTCTGACGAGCCCGGCCTCGCCTGTGCCGACGGTCGGCGCATCGGGTGCGATCTCGGGGATTATGGGCGCGTACCTGCTCCTCTTTCCGCGCGTGCGGGTCCGGCTCTGGTTTCCGCCAATCTTCATCCTCCCATTTCGCGCGTGGATGGTGCTCATCTGGTGGTTCGTCGAGCAGGTGGTCATCGGACTTCCGCAACTGAATCCCATGCGGCCCGACACCTCGGGCGGCGTGGCGGTGTGGGCACACGTCGGCGGCTTCCTCGCCGGCATGGCGCTGATCCATCTCTTCACGATATCGGCGTACGTCGACGAGCTCCAGCGCCTGTACAAGCAGCTGCAAGAGGGAAGGAGCGGATTTGCGCGCTGGTGATCGCGTATCAGCTTCGGCACGACGCCGTCACCCTAGCCGCACTCTCCGGGCGTCCGTAGCTTTCCGCCCGATTCCTCTCCCCACCGGAGCGCTGCCGACGTGCGTTTGATCCCCCGCGATGAAGCCTTTTTTGACATGTTCGACGCGCTCGCTGGGAGATTGACCGCGGCGGCCCGGCTGCTCAAGCAAATGTTCACGGAGCCGCACAAGCTGGCGGAGCATGTGGCCGCGATCAAAAAGGTGGAGCACGAGGCCGATGTGATCACGCACGACATCATCGCGCGCATCGACACCAGCTTCGTCACCCCGATCGACCGCGAAGACATTCACATGCTTGCCTCCCGGCTCGACAATGTCATCGATCTCGTCGACGGCACGGCCAGGCGCGCCGCGATGTTTCGTCTGACGGAGGTGCGCGAGCCGGCGAAGCAGTTGGCCGACGTGCTCGTCGCCGCGACCGACGCGCTGCAGCAGGCGGTGGCCGACATCAAGAAGTCGAAGCAGGTGTCGGAGCTCACGCGGCAAGTGAAGCTGCGCGAGGAAGAGGCGGACACGATCTACCACGAGGCGGTGGGCGGCCTCTTCCGCGGCACACCCGATCCGCTCGACGTAATCAAGTGGAAGGAGATGTACGACACTCTCGAGGAGGCGCTCGACGAGTGCGAGGATGTCGCCAACGTCGTGGAGAGCATCTCCCTGAAGCACGCCTGAGAGCTCGACGATGGTCACGTACGTCCTCATCATCGTCGGCATCGCGTTCGTCTTCGACTTCAGCAACGGATTCCACGATTCCGCGAACTCGATCGCGACCGTGGTCGGCACGCGCGTGCTCAAGCCGGTCGTCGCGGTGGCGTGGGCGGCCTTCTTCAACTTCCTCGCCGCGTTCGTCGTCGGCACCGCGGTCGCGCGGTCTGTCTCGGCCGGATTCGTGGTGCCGGCGATCGTCGACCCCAATGTGATCCTCGCCGGGCTGCTTGGCGCCATCACCTGGAACGTGATCACCTGGTACTACGGCTTGCCCTCGAGCTCGTCGCACGCGCTCATCGGCGGCTTTGGCGGCGCGGCGGTGGCGAAGGCGGGTATTTCCGGCCTCGTGCTCCACGGCGGAAAGTGGCCGATGACGCTGAGCTTCATCGTCCTGTCGCCCCTCATCGGTGCACTACTCGGATTCTCGCTGATGGTCGCGGTGTTCTGGGCGTTTCGCCGAGTGTCGCCGGGCCGCGTCGACCATCTCTTCCGCGGGGCGCAGCTGGTCAGCTCGGCGCTGTTTTCACTTTCCCACGGCGCCAACGACGCGCAGAAGACGATGGGTATCATCGTCGGTCTGCTGGTGGCGAGCAAGGCGGCCTTCGCGGGGCAGACGGGTTGGATGCACCAACTCTATCTAGCCGATGTGAAAGAGATCCCAAAGTGGGTCGAGATCGGCGCCTACAGCGCGATCTCGCTCGGCACCCTTTTCGGCGGCTGGCGCATCGTGCGGACGATGGGTTCGCGCATTACCAAGCTTCGCCCGGTCGGCGGCTTCTGCGCCGAGACCGGTGGCGCGCTGAGCATTCTGCTCGCCACGAAGTTTGGAATTCCGGTGAGTACCACGCACACCATCTCGGGGTCCATCGTCGGGGTGGGGGCCACCACCAGGTTATCGGCCGTGAGATGGGGGATAGCCGGCCGGATCGTTTGGGCCTGGGTGTTGACGATTCCAGCCGCTGGGCTGATCGCGGCGGCGAGTTGGGGCGTCCTACACTTAGTTGTCCGGCTTTAAATCTCGGGGCCAGCTCTCAGAGTTTCTGAGACGTCAGATTTCAGATCTCAGACTTGGCCTAACCGGTTGGCAGTCAACAGAATCTGACACGCGAATTTCGCCATCTCCACATCGGTTGGTCGTTCCTGACGGCTGACATCTGGCGTCGGACGTCTCAAGAACTGTTACCTCGCCGCGACGGCCGGCTGCCGGAGTCGGTGATAAGTTGGTAGTCCCAACTTCCCCCACCAATGTCCGACGTTCTCCTCGATCCCCGCCTCTACATCAATCGCGAGCTCAGTTGGCTCGCGTTCAATACGCGTGTCTTGAACGAAGCCTTCGATCGGCGGAATCCGTTGCTCGAGCGGGTGAAGTTCTTGTCCATCTTCTGCACGAATCTGGACGAGTTCTACATGGTGCGCGTGGCGGGGCTTCGCAGGCAGGTCGCGGCGGGAGCGAGTGCAGCCACGCCGGATGGGATGAGCCCGCAAGCACAGCTCGACGCGATCGCGCAACGCGTCGAAGAGCTTCTGCGGCTCCAGCGCGAATGCCTTCATGGACAGCTCCTCCCCGCAATCGCGGCGGAAGGGGTGCGGCTTCTGTCCGTCGAGGAGCTGAGCGCCGACGAGTGGGCCGTCATCGACGACTTTTATCAGCGGCAGGTTTTCCCGGTGCTCACGCCGCTGGCGGTCGATCCCGGGCATCCATTTCCCTATATCTCGAATCTGTCGCTGTCGCTGGCGGTCGAGGTGCAGGATCCGCAGCTCGGCACGACGCACTTCGCTCGGGTGAAGGTGCCAAAGAGTCTGCCGCGATGGGTTCCGACCGGGCGGCGGCATCAGTTCGTGCCGCTGGAGCAGGTGATCGGTGCGAAGCTCGCCTCGCTCTTTCCGGGAATGGTGATCGGGCACTGGTACGCGTTCCGGATCACGCGGAACTCCGATATCGACATCACCGAGGAGGAGCCCGAGGACTTGCTCGCGACGATCGAGGAGCAGGTCTTTCTTCGGCGCTTCGGTGAAGTGGTGCGGCTCGAGGTGCAGGACGACATGCCCGAGGAGATGCGTCTCCTCTTGATCGAAGAGCTGCGCGACGAGCGGCTCCCGCCGAACGCGACGCTGACCATGCGTGATGTGCAGAGCCATGGTCCGCTGCTGGAGCTGGGCGACCTGATGGAGATCGCCTCACTCGATATTCTGGAGCTGCGCGATCCGCCGCTCGTGTCCGTCACTCCGGCGCCGCTTCGCGATTCCCGCACGATTTTCGAGGCGATTCGTGAGCGCGACATACTCGTGCATCACCCCTTCGAGTCCTTCGCTACGACCACGGAAGATTTTCTGGAGACAGCCGCGGCGGACGAGCACGTCCTCGCCATCAAGCTCACGCTCTACCGCACTTCCGGCGACACGGCGATCGTGCGCGCGCTGGCCGAGGCGGCGCAGCGAGGCAAGCAGGTCGCCGTCCTCGTCGAGCTCAAGGCGCGCTTCGACGAGACGAACAACATCAATTGGGCGCGCACGCTGGAGAGCGCCGGCGTGCACGTCGTCTACGGCATGGTCGCGCTCAAGACACATTGCAAGACGGCGCTGGTGGTTCGTCGCGAGCCCGATGGCATTCGCCGCTACGTCCACATCGGCTCCGGGAACTACAACACCAAGACGGCGCGGCTCTACACCGATTTCGGGTTGCTCACTGCCGACGAAAAAATCGGTGCCGACCTCACCGACCTCTTCAACTATCTCACGGGCTTCTCGCGCCAGCAGTCGTATCGCGCGCTGCTGGTCGCCCCGGGCAACCTCAAGGACCGCTTCCTCGCGCTGATCGAGCGCGAGGCCGAGCACGCGCGCGCCGGCCGTGATGCGCGCATCATCGTCAAGATGAACGCGCTCGCCGATGCGGACGCGATTCGCGCGCTCTATACGGCCTCGCAGGCCGGAGTCGAGATCGACTTGATCGTGCGCGGCGTCTGCTGCCTGCGGCCGGGGATACCGGAGATCAGCGAACACATCCGCGTGCTCAGCGTCGTGGGACGATTCCTCGAGCACTCGCGGCTCTGGTATTTCGCCAACGGCGGCGACGACGAGTACTACATCGGAAGCTCCGACTGGATGGAGCGCAACTTCGAGCGGCGCGTCGAGGCGGTGACTCCCGTGCAGGACCGCTCGCTACACGCGTGTCTCAAGTCGCTCCTCGACACGTATCTGGCGGACAATCGACAGGCGTGGGAGCTCCACCCCGATGGCAGCTACGTCCAGCGCACGCCCGGTGATGAGCCGGCGCACGGATCGCACACGGTGCTACTGAGCGATCCATGGGGCCGGCCCGTCGTTCCGAATCTTCGGCGCACCGGCGAATACGTCGCGGTACCGACGCTCCTGCCGGCGGCCGTCGCCGAGGTCGGCTAAAGGCAGTTGTCAGACGTCGATGTCAGATGTCGGATGTCAGTCACCGCCCGTCTTCTCCGCCCTTTGTCTCAACGACCGATGCGGCGGAGGTACGAAGGCGTGAGCAGCCAGCGGAGGACCGCGGCGCCCGCGCGGACGTCGCCGCGGAATTCGAGCAGCGCGGCGCCTCCCTTCTTGTATTCGAGAAAGGGCTGAGCGGCCGAGTCGAGTAGCCAGCTCGTGAGCGCGCCGAGATGCGGCTCGTGGCCAACGATCGCTACGGCGCCATCGGTGCCGCGCGATCGCAGCCACTTCTGGAAATCGGTGAAGGGCGCGTTCGGCACCAACGTCTCCGTCACTACGCGGCCGGCCGGCGCAAGCGCGACCGCGACGATATCCGCGGTCTGCACCGCGCGCACGAGCGGGCTCGATGCGAGCGTGCTCACCTTCGGCGCGATACGGGCAAGTCCTTCCGTCGCCTCCGCCATCTTGCCGCGTCCTTCATCCGTCAGCGGGCGCGCCTCGTCGTCGAGATGGTCGCGGGCCCACACTTCGCGCTCGACGGCGATCGCGTGGCGAATGACAAGCAGCTCGAGCATGACGTGGAGTCCTCGCTGCGGTACGTGTGAGCTGCGCCTTCAGGAATCGTGCGCGTGGGCTGCTTCGGGATCGTCGTGCTCGATGCGCGCGATCACCCGCCCGGTAGTATCGACAATCTCGACCGGAACGCGCGCGATGCGCGCCAACAGTCCTGCCTTTCGCACGGCGCCCCACACCTCGAGCCGCAGCGAGTGCCGCGCGTCGCGCCCCATGGGACACAGCCGAATAGCACGCTTGAGCGCGCGCACCCGAATGCGCTCGACGGCGCCCGAGTGTCCGCGATCGAATCCGTCGGCGACGCGCAACAAGGCGGTCAGCCGCCTTACCTGCTCGCGATGCTCCGGCGCCAAGACGCCGAAGTTGCGATGCTTCTTCTTCGGGCGAGGGCCGCGGTGATACCGCGCGATATTCGCCACTACCACCTGCTCCGCCGGCGACATGCCCAGAAGCTCGGCGTGCAGAATCAGATAGTACGAGTGCTTGTGATGGTCATCGTAGCTGATGTGGTAGCCGACATCGTGCAACAGCGCCGCGTCGGCGAGAAGCTGGCGATCCTCGGGGACACAGCCAAGCCGCGCGCCCAGCGCGTCGAACAGCGTCAGGGCGAGCCGCTGCACCTGCGAGGCGTGTGGCTCCTCGAAACGGCACGCGTCGGCGAATCGCTTGACTGATCCGCGCCGCGCCTCGCCCGGGTTCGCGATCTTCGGCGTCACGCGCGCGGTGTCGAGCAACAATCCTTCGCGAATCCCGTAACCGGAGACGACGAGATCGTGCGCATCCAATCGCGCCATCACCTCCGCGACGACCGCAACGCCGGCTACAATGATGTCGGCGCGCGCCGGATTGAGACCGGGCATCGCCTGTCGCTCCGCCAGCGTGGAATCCTGCAGCGCGTCGAGCACGTGCTCCACCTCGCCGCGGGTGAGCCTCGTGCCGTGCACCGTCTGCGCGGCGAGCATCCCTTGGCGCGCGAGCATCATCGCCGCGAGGTTCGTGAAGGTCCCGCCGGATCCGATCAGCTGCGCGCCGCGCCAGTCGCGGGCGGGGAGTCGCGTGCGCAGCTCGTCGCGCACCAACTTGCGCAAGGCGCGAATGTGCTTGCGCCGGACGTCCGGTCCGAGGAACCGCTCGGTGAGCCGCAGCGCGCCGAATGGCAGCGAGACGAGCCGGTCGACGAGGCCGTTCGCGCTGAGCGCCAGCTCCAACGATCCGCCGCCAATGTCGACGACCGCCGCACGGCCGACGCCGAGATCGAAATGCGCCAAGGCGCTGCGGAATCCCAAGCGCGCTTCTTCCTCGCCGGTGAGCACGCGCACGCGAAGGCCGGTCTCGATGCGCAGCCGCTGCAGGAAGGTCGCCGCGTTCGACGCATCGCGCACGGCGCTCGTGGCCACCGCCTCGATGCGGCTCGCGCCGAATTGCCGGGCGAGCGTCGCCATGCGCGAGACCGCTTCGGCGGCGCGGTGCATCGATTCGGCGTCGAGCTCTCCGCGCTCGCTCAATCCGGCGGCGAGTCGCGGCGCGGCTTTCATCTCGTCGACGACGCGAATCTCGCCGCCGGCACTGACGTCGGCGATGATCTGGCGAATCGAATTCGAGCCGATGTCGATCGCCGCGACGCGCTGCGCGCCATTGGCCGGCTCGGGGGAGCGGGCTCGCGTTCCGTTGCGGGTAAGCGGTCGCGCGCGGAGGGTCATCGAAGACGTGGATGCAGCATCATCCGGAGGATACGCGTCCGTCGTGCGCCGAGGGAGTGCCGGCGACGTGATGTACGGCGCTCGCGATTGCGTCACGCCGATGCCGGCGCTCCGGGAAAGAAGGCGCTCACTGTCGTTCCCTTACCGGGCGTGCTCTCGGCGCGCACGCGGCCGCCGTGCGCCTCCGTGAGATGCTTCACGATCGCCAGGCCGAGGCCCGTACCCCCGGCCGCGCGCGAGCGGGCGGTGTCGACGCGATAGAATCGCTCGAAAATGCGCGGCAGATGGTCCGCCGCGATGCCGAGTCCATTGTCGCGTACGGCGATCCACACGCCGCGCGCATCGGCGCGCGAGGTGATCACGATCTCACCGCCGTCGTTGGTGTAGCGTACGGCGTTCTCGATCAAGTTCCCGAGGATTTGCCCCAGCGCTGTCGCATCCGCAGACACCGTGGGCGCGTCGTCATCGACGTCGAGCGTGAGCCGAACTCCGCGCGCGTCTGCCGCGGCGCGATACGGCGCGAAGGCGTCCGTCGCCGCGGCGGCTACATCGACGCGCGCCGGGCTCGGCACCCAGCCGCCCGACTCGATGCGCGAGAGGTCGAGTAGGTCGTCGACGATGCGCTGCATTCGCTCGGCGTTCGTCCGAATCGCGATCGCGAACTTCTGTGCGTCGTCCGCCTGCACGCCATCGGCGGCGAGCGTCTCGGCGAATCCGCGAATCACGGTGAGCGGCGTCTTGAGCTCGTGCGATACGTTGGCGACGAAATCGCGGCGGACCGTTTCCAGCCGCCGGCGCGCGGTGAGATCGAAGAGGGCGAGCACCGCACCGCCATCGCCGAGGGCGCGCGCCGTGAGCGCCAGCGTGCGTCCATCGATCTGGGTCTCGGTCGATTCCACGGCGCGTCCGCCGAGCGCCGCGGTGAGTGCCTCGCGAAGCACGCGCTCGCGCGGCAAGCGATCGACCGAGAAGGGAACCGGCTCTCGCAGTCCGAGCAGCGTTCGCCCCTGTTGATTCACGCGAACCACCTGCCGGCGTGCATCGACAGCGATCACTCC
>JALZAE010000529.1 GCA_030948535.1 Gemmatimonadota bacterium
ACCATCTGTCGCGCGTCCTCCGGTCCGGTGAGCGAGTGCACCTGAAAGAGCGCGTCGCTGCGCTCGAGGTACGGGCCGGTGACATCGATCTTGGGGCCGGGCATGCTCCCGGCGTCGATCATGCGGCGCACGTTGATGTCGGTGTACGGCTCCATGCTCCCGCCCGTGCGCATCGTCGTCACCCCACCGGCGAGATACATCCGCGGAAAGCTGAAGGCCTGCTCGCTATAGAGTGGTAATCCTCCGGTGGGATAGAAGAGATGCTCGTGCACCATCACGAGTCCCGGGATCACGCTCGCCCCCGAGAGATCGATCGTCTTCGCGCCCTCGGGCACGACAGCCGACGCTGATGGCGCGATGGACCGGATCACTCCATCGCTGATCACCACGGTCTGATCCTGCATCGCCGCCGCGCCTGTTCCGTCGATCACGCGCACGTGCGTCAGCGCGACCACTGCTTCGTCGACGGTCACAAATTGCCGCGTGCCCGGGCTGAGCTTGGGGCGCTGCGCCCAGACGGTCGCTGTGGCGACGGAGGTTAGGAGGAGCACCATGGGTAAGATTTTCATGGTGCCAAAGGTATGCGTGGAGGCAGAAGTCGTTAGGTGCGATGAAAGCGATGGGCTGGGGATCGGGCGCTGGGGGATGGGGCGGCGAGCCGTTGCAGAAGGCAAAAGGCTGGAGCGCCATTCCCATTCGGCGCCCCAGCCCCCAACCCCCAGCCCCAACCCCTCAGTTATCAGTGCGGGTTTCTATCCTGCCGAAGATCCCGGCGATCCGCGCGGATGTCGCGCGTGTCGTGGCGGCGATCCTGGCGGTCGTTGCGAATGTCGCGCACATCGCCGCGACGATCCTTCACGTCGCCGCGCAGCTCGCGACGATCCTTCCGTGCTTCGACCTTGTTGCCGCTGGCGATGTCCTGCTTGATGTCGCGCTTGTCGCCGCGGATGTCACGCGTGTCGCGGCGCACGTCGCGCTTGTCGTGATTGATGTCGCGCTGATCGCCGCGTCGCTCGCGGACGTCGCCGCGCAGCTCACGCCTATCCTGACGAACGTCCTTGCGATCGGCGCCGCTCTGGGCCGAGGCCGACGCGGTGAAGACGAAGAGTGCGCCGGCGGCAATCGCCGCAATGTTGGTAATCCTCATACAAACCTCCCTGTGAACTTTGAACTTTCGATTCGAGGTGCTCGCGACGTTGCAGTGCCGCGCTTCACACGAGTAGACGCGCGCGCATCGCCCGCGTTAAGAGTTATCGCCTGTGAACATCCGCGTGTGCGCCGCATCACAATCATGGCGCGCCGACATTGACACCGGGGCCGGAAATTCCCAGCGTGTTGTCGTTCGCGTAGCATTGCTTTTCACTTCTTGGAGGATTCATGCATCGTACGATTGGACACGCGGGCGCCTGCCTCGCCGCCGTCCTGCTGGGAGCGTGTGCGAAAGGGGATCAGCCCGCGGCGAAGGACACAGTCGCGGCCAAGCCCGCCGCCACGGCATTGCCGGCGGCTCCGAACATCGTCCTCGTGCGCGCGAAGGATTTTGCGTTCGAGGCGCCTGACCAGATCCCCGCCGGCATGACGACTTTCCGCATGATCAACGATGGTCCCGGCCTGCATCACGTGCAGTTCGTGCGGCTCGACAGCGGCAAGACCGCGGCCGACTTCGCCACGGCGATGAAGGCGCCGGGCGAGCCACCCCACTGGATCGTCTTCGTCGGCGGGCCGAACGCCATGGCGGCCACGGGTGAGAGCAACGCGACCATGGACATGACGGCGGGCAACTATGTCATGCTCTGCTTCGTGGACTTCCCGGATCACGTTCCGCACTTCACCAAGGGGATGGTGAAGCCGCTGACGGTCACGCCATCGACCACGCCGAGCGCGCCCGCTCCGACCGCCGATGTCGTGGTCACGCTCAACGACTACAGCTTCACCCTCTCGACTCCGGTTTCAGCGGGGAAGCACACCTTCGAGGTCCGCAACACCGCGAAGCAACCGCACGAGATCTTCATCGTACAGCTCGCGCCGGGGAAGACCGCGGCAGACTTCAAGACATGGCTCGGGAAGATGGCGGGGCCCCCTCCGGGCCGGCCGGTGGGCGGCACCGCGGGAATGGTGCCCGGAATCTCGAACTATTTCACGGCCGACATCACTCCCGGGAACTATGTGCTGATGTGCTTCGTGCCGGACGCGAAGGATGGAAAGCCGCATCTCGAGCACGGCATGTTCCAGGAAGTGAAGGTGAACTGATCGCTTTCGCGATCGGAGCACATATGGTGCGACGCCGGTCGCGACTGCATACTCCGCGCATGACAGTCGCGATCCGGCTCGCAGCAGTGGGCACACGCAGCGGTGGGACGCGCGCGCGATTCATCACGATCTCCGCTGCCTGCGGCGTGGTGCTCGCCGGCGTGACGGGTCTACCCGCGGCGGCGCAGGGACCGACCGACGTGAGCGCGGCCGAGGTCGCGGCCGCTCGCTACATCCTCGAGCATCACGTCAGCGCGACGACGTGGATCGACTCCGCGTTCGCGCGCGCGGAAGATGCGCCCGGCCGGCCGGTCGCCGGCTATCGCGGTGTGACACGAATGCGGCGTCTCGTCGCGGCGCTCGGCGCCGACGCTACCACGCGCGATCCGGGCAGCGGCGTCTACCTGCTCCTGACGGATCCAGCAATGCGCGGGGATTCATCCGACGTCACGGTGACCGTGTGGTACTCCACCGGTGCCGACAAGCGCTCGCGCGCTTTCGAGACGATCGCGCTGATGCTCGTACACGACACTCGTGGCTGGACGATTCGCCGGATGGCGAAGATCGGCACGAGCTGAGCTTCGACGAATGACAGTGCCCATCCCGACACCGAAACGGTTGCTGAGCCTCATCCTGCCGATCTTGGCGGCGATGACGCTGCTGCTCGCGCTCTACCAGTTCTTCGGCGCGTACCTCGCGCTGCGCGCCCGCGCGTGGCCCTTCGCCGCGTTCTACGCGCTGTTCGGATTCGCCGGTATCGTACTCACGCGCGCGCTGTGGACGAGCAGGAAGTTGTTTCGGGCGCGAGTGTAGGGCGTTGAGGGCGGGTGTGGGG
>JALZAE010000546.1 GCA_030948535.1 Gemmatimonadota bacterium
CGATCAATGTGAGCACCGTGAGGATCGTGCCCGTCGGGTAGCTCTGCCAAATGTTGTTGACGACCTCCGTCGGGAAAATCAGGTAATCCACCGCGACGAAGTTGAAGCGTCCGTTGAACTCCTCGAAAAAGAAGTACTCAGCCACCGCGACGAACAGCGCGAGATAGATCGAGACGGCGGTGCCGAGCGACAGCACGATCTTCTGCCAGCGCGTGCGAAACTGTCGCTCGGAAACGAACGCGAGCCACAGCATGAGCGGGGCGATGAGCCAGAGCGCGGCGAGAAGATCGAACAGCTCGCCGGCAAGCAATGCGCCGAGCACCCGGCCGAATCCATCCTTCGCCACCGCGTGCTGAATGTCGGCGAGGACGATGCGTGTCGCGAACGAAACGCCGAGGAAGACGCCGGCGACGATTACCGCGAGCTCGAAGCGGGACTGCGTGATTGCGCGGACCAGACGCGGACCGCGGCGCTGCTGTTCGATCATCCCGGCAAATTATTCGATGATCGTCACCGGATGAAGCACGAACAGGTCGAGCAGTGTAATTCGCAGCACCAGTGGTTCCGTGCCGGCGATGAAGTACTCCGTGTAGCGGCGCTCCGGAGGCGTCAGATCCGTCGCGAGCTGGCCGCTCTGCCGGTCCATCTGCAGTTGGATCATGCCCGCCGGTGGGGCGTCCCAGGCGCCCGCGGAGCGCCGCTCGTACCAGCGCGCGACCATCTTCGCCCAGACGGGCGCCGCGTACGAGCCGCCGGCCGCGCCGGGAGTGATCGTCTTCGGCGTGTCGAAGCCGAGCCAGACGCCGGCGACGATCTCGGGCGTCACGCCGACGAACCAGACGTCGGTGTTGTCGTTCGTCGTCCCCGTCTTACCGGCGACCGGGATGCGCGCGGGCACGATCGCGCGAACGCCGGAGGCGGTCCCGCCCGGTGCGACGGTACCAGTCATGAGATCGCGCACGATGAAGGCGACGCGCGGATCGATGGCCGGTCTGAGCGGCTGCGTCTGCGGCTCGAGCACCGCGCGCCCGGACATGTCGTCGATGCGGCGAATGAAGCGCGGCGTGACGATCGAGCCCGTATCGGCAAAGGCGCTGTAGGCGGCGACGAGCTCGATCGGCTTCACCACCGATGCACCGATCGCGCTCGAGGGATAGAGCGCGACCGGCGATTCGATCCCGAGATGCCTCGCGAATGCGGCGACACTGTCGATGCCGACGCGCAGACCGAGCTGCACCGCCACAGAGTTCCGCGATTTGGCGAGCGCTTCGCGGATCGTCATCGCGCCGAGGAACATGCCGTCGGCGTCGTCGGGTCGGTACACCTGGCCGTTATCCATGGGGATTGCCAGCGCCGTATCGGGTACGATGGTGTTCGCCGGAATGCTGTCGGCGATCGCCGCCGCATACACAACGGGCTTGATGGCCGAGCCGGGCTGGCGGTTCGCGAAGACGGCGCGATTGAACGGCGAGGTGAGAAAGTCGCGACCGCCCACGAGGGCGAGCACGTCACCGGTCTGCGCATCGAGCGCGACCACGGCGCCCTGAAGGAAATCGGTGCTCCCCTTGGCGTGCTTCGCGAGCGTCTGATGCTTGTAGCCCGGACGACCTTCGATCCTCGCGATCTCCTCGAGCAGCGACTCCGTGGCCGCGCGCTGCATTAGCGGATCGGCGGTCGTATAGATGCGAAAGCCGCCGTTGGCGACCGGAATGCCCTCGTGCTCCGCCTGCCGGCGCACGACGTCGATGAAATACGACGACGGCGCGGACATGCCGCTGTTCTTCACCGTGACCACCGGCTCGGCTTTCGCCGCGGCCGCCTGGTCCGCGGTGATGAACCCCTGCTTCGCCATCTCCTCCAACACGATGTTACGACGCTGCCGATTCTTCTCCGGATTGCGAGCCGGATCGTAGATCACCGGGCTCTTGGGCATCGACGCCAGCGACGCGGCCTCGGCCAGCGTGAGCCGCGACGCGGGCTTGCCGAAGTAGTGACGTGCCGCGCTCTCGATGCCGAACCAGTTGTGGCCGAAGTTGATCTGGTTGAGAAACGCCTCGAGGATCAGCTCCTTCGAGTAGTGCGTCTCCATCTCGAGCGCCGCGGCCTGCTCGCGCAGCTTGCGCCCCAGACTCTTGTCGCGGCGATCGACGAGATCCGGGTGCATGTTGCCCACGAGCAGCTGCGTGATCGTGCTCGCGCCGCGACCACCTCGGCCGGTCAGCTTGTCCTTGATCGCGGCGGCGATGCCGACGACGTCGACGCCATCGTGACTATAAAAGCGATGGTCCTCGATCGCGACGAACGCCTGCGGCACGTACTTGGGCAGCGCTCTCAGCGCGATGCTCGTGCGCCACTCGTTGCCGATCTCGCCAATGAGCGAGTTGTCGCGCCCGAACACCAACGACGACTGCTTCGGCTGAACGAGACGCCACGCGTCGTTCGGCACTTGCATCGCCTGCGCTGAAAGCGGCGCGCTAATGGCCGCCACGGCGACGAGCGACGCCGCCCACACGCCGAGATGGATTCTGGATCGGGCAGTCACAGTAACGAACAGACCTCCAACGGGCCGGCCGAGCAACGAGATCGTCATACCCCGCCGCTCGAAAAACGGGTGCCACGGCCCGTCGCGGTTGCCGCGGCACGCCGGCCGTTACAGCTTCCAATCCATGGCCTCAGTAATTCAACTCGCGGTCGCACAGTTCCGACCGCGCAAAGGCGAGCGCGCCGAGAACATCCGGCGGCTCGGCGAAATCTTCGCGCAGATCGATGCGCTCGACCCGCGCCCGCACGTGCTGCACCTCCCGGAAACGGCGCTGACCGGTTACTTCGTCGAGGGCGGCGTGCGCGAGCTCTCGGTCACCGCCGGCACCCTCGCCGCCGAGCTCGATGAGGCTTATCGCAGCGCCGTACACGCGCCGCGGTCGCTCGATGTCGTCATCGGCTTCTACGAGATCTGGAAGAGCTCGCTCTACAACAGCTGCATGTACGTCACACTCGGCACAGGCGAGCCGGATGTGCGGCACGTGCATCGCAAGAATTTTCTACCGACGTACGGATTGTTCGACGAGGAGCGGTTCGTCGAGCGCGGCTACGACATTCGCGCCTTCGACGCACCGTGGGGACGCGCCGCGATGCTCGTGTGCGAGGACTCGTGGCACTCGCTGACCGGCACGCTCGCCGCGCTCGATGGCGCGCAGATCGTGTTCGTGAGCGCCGCCGCGCCCGCCCGCGGCGCCTGGCCGCGCGATGACGGCGTGCCCGGTCCCGCCAGCGTCGCGCGCTGGGAGCGTCTCGTGCGCGACATCGCCGAGGAGCACGGTGTGTTCGTCGCCTTCTCGAATCTCGCCGTGACCGAGGGAGGAAAATCGTTTCCCGGAGGCTCGCTCATCTCGGGACCGAAGGGCGAAGTGCGCGCGCGCGGTCCGATGTGGGACGAGGCGATCATCACCCTGGCCGCCGACCTCGGCGATCTCACGCGCGCGCGCGCCGACATGCCGCTGATGTCCGATCTGCGCACGGCGCTCCCGCACTTGTTGACGAACCTCGAGCGCATCACGGCGGGGATTCCCGGGATGCTCGACTTCGATCCGGCGGAGGAGCAGCTCGGCGAGACGGTAGCGCAACCCAGGCGCCACGACGCGCCCGCTGGCGCCGTGCGCGTCGTCGAGTCCATCGGCATGGCCGGCGGGCCGCCTCCACTCGCGCTCGATGCCGCGCTCGCCGAGGAGTGGCTCGTCGAGTTCCTGCGTGCGGAGGTGCGCGACCGCGGCTTCGAGAAGGGGATTGTCGCCATCTCCGGGGGCGTCGACTCGGCGGTGACGGCATATCTCGCGGCGAAAGCGCTGGGCGCCGAAAACGTCGTCGGTGTGCGACTGCCCTATCGCACGTCGAGCCCCGATAGTCTCGCCCACGCCCAGCTCGTGATCGACGCGTTGGGCATCGAGGCGCGCACCGTCGACATCTCCGCGGCGGTCGATGGATATCTGGCGAGCGAGCCCGAGGCCGATCCGTCGCGTCGCGGCAACGTGATGGCGCGCACGCGCACGATCGCGCTGTTCGACCTATCGGCGCGCTACCACGCCATTCCGCTCGGCACCGGAAACAAGAGCGAGCGGCTAATGGGATATTTCACGTGGCACGCCGATGATTCACCGCCAGTGAATCCTCTGGGCGATCTGTACAAGACGCAGGTGTGGGAGCTGGCGCGGCACCTCGGAATTCCCGAAGTGATCGTCGGCAAGCCGGCGAGTGCCGATCTGATCTCGGGGCAGACCGACGAGTCCGACTTCGGCATCAGCTACGCGCAGGCCGACCAGATCCTCAATTGGATGCTGTTCGGCTACTCGGCGGATTCGCTGGTGGCGCGCGGCTTCCCGGCCGCCGACGTCGCGCTCGTCCACAACCGTCTCGCCGGCACGCACTGGAAGCGTCGCATGCCGACCGTCGCGATGATCAGCTCGTCGGCGATCGGAGAGTCGTATCTGCGTCCGGTGGACTATTGATCGACGTCGGGCGCTCGTGAAGATCTTGGTAGCGCTGCTCGTCGCGCTCGGCGGCATCGCGAGCCCGGCGAGGGCGCAGCTTCCCGTCGCGCTGCGTGGATGCTGGGAGCTGCACACGACGCCGCTGGGCGACGCGGATGAAGCGCCGAGTGTTTTTCGGCTCGACAGCGTGCTCGGGGTGGACGTCGGCGATTGCGGCCGGCCACTCGTGCGCACGGTGACGGGCCCACCGCGGAAAGCATGGGTCTTCGCCTACTGGCGCCGGCTTTCCGCCGATTCCATCGCGGTAGTGTGGAGCGATGGCGTAAGCGGCATGATGCTGCGGCTCGCCGTGAGCGGCGACACGCTTTCGGGATTCGCCTCGACATTCAGCGACGCACCGGGCGATCGTCCGAAACGCGCCGACGCCACCGCCACGCGGGTGACGTGTCCGCCGCCGGACAGCTCGGCGTTCATCCGCGCGGTCGAGGCGACATCTGCCGGCCTGCGAGAAGTGCGGCTCGAGATGCCCTCGTTCTCGATGGAGGTCGGCGACAGTATCTTCGCGCGCGGCGAAGGCGTCTCGGGCGACGGTCAGGCGATGCGCCCGCGTGTCGTCTGGACATCGTCCGACTCATCGGTGATCACCGTCGATTCATCGGGTTTGGTCCGCGGTCGCGCGGCGGGCTCCGCGACGCTCACCGTCATCACGCGTGACGCGCGCGCAACGCGGCGCATCATCGTCACGCCCCGGACTTTTCGCGCGATGACCGTCAGCGCCTACCGCGCGTGCGGATTGTCCGTGCCCGGTACGCTCTACTGCTGGGGCGCCGAGAGCGCCGAGCGGCCAGCGACGCGCGTGCCGCGTCCGATACGCACGCCGCGCAATCTGGTCTCACTCACGGCCGGCTTCTCGCACTTCTGCGCGCTGGATGATCTCGGGCGCGCGTTCTGTTGGGGCGACAACGACTACGGAGAGCTCGGGACGGGCACCTTCGCGAAGAGCGCGACGCCGGCGCAGGTCGGCGGCGGCATCACCTTCGCTGAGATGAGTGCCGGATCCCATTTCACCTGCGCGGTCACGCGCGGCGGCATTGCGTATTGCTGGGGCTTGAACGATGCCGGCGAGCTCGGCGCCGGCGGGGAGCCCGCTGGAT
>JALZAE010000553.1 GCA_030948535.1 Gemmatimonadota bacterium
CCCAGCCGACACCGGTGGCGTCTGGGCCCATCATCGGCATCGCCCCAGCGGGCAGCTTCGATTGAATGCCATTGAGGTATTCCAACACGCGCGAGCGAGCCCAATACAGATCGGTGCCGTCCTCGAATACGACATAGACGGCAGAAACGCCGAATTGGCTCATCCCGCGCACGACCTTGGTGTGCGGCACCTTCAACATCTCCGTCTCGATCGGATACGTGATCTGATCTTCGACCAATTGCGGCGCCTGCCCGGGCCAATCGGTCATCACGATCACCTGCACATCCGACAGATCGGGGATCGCGTCAACAGGCGTGCGCAGCATTGCCCAGACACCGGCAATCGAAACGAGCGCGGTCGCTCCGATCACGATGGCCGCGTGGCCGACGGACCACGCGATGACTCGGCGAAGGCCGGTTGGCTTCCCTACGTTGCCGTCGCGGATCGGCGCGCTCATGGCTTCTTCTCCGGACTTTTCGCAGTCGACGGCGTCATACCCGGCATGTCCTTCATGTCTGCGCCCTTCTCGCGCAACGCGCTCGAGTCGCGCTGCGCCGGCGTGGCCTTCATGCCTGGCATCGCGTTCATGTCCTGCACCTGCCGCTGATCGCCTGCGCCCGTCTGGGTGATCATGCCGCGCATCACCTCCGCGAGATTGGATTCGGAGCTCAGGAGAAACTGCGCTGATGTGACGACGCGCTGACCCGGCTCGGCGCCGGCGAGGATCTCTGTCAGGTTGCCGACGCTCCGGCCGATGGTGACAGCGCGCGGCGCGAGTCGCCCGCTGCCCAGATCAACGAAGACGACGCTCCTCGAACCAGTGCGAACGACCGCCGATGTGGGCGCGGTGAGCGCCTCATGCGACGGCGACAACAGTCGCACCACCGTGTACATCCCGGGCTTGAGAAGGCCATTGCTGTTGGGGACCACGACGCGCGCGCGCACCGTGCGATTCTGCGCGTCCAACGTTGGGTACAGGTAAGACACGTGTCCCTTCCACGTCCGACCCGGCATCGACGTCAGCTCCACATCTGTCGTTGCGCCAACGCGGATGCGACCGGCGTCAGCTTCACGCACATCGGCGATCACCCACACCTCTGAGAGGTCGGCGATCGTGTAGAGCGATTGACCCATGGGCACGGACTGCCCCCGTACGACCGTCTTCTCGGTGACCACTCCGGCGATCGGCGCGAAAAGCGTGACCGTACGGCGCGGGCGACCCGAGCGCAGCACTTCATCAACCTCCGCGTCGGGCACATCCCAGAGCCGTAACCGCATCCGCGCCGCAGCCACGAGATCCGTTGACGACGCCGGCACGCCCGGCACGGCTGACCCCTGCATCGCTCGCCCAAGGGCCGATGCGGACAGCAGTTCCTGCTCGGCCGCGATGACCTCAGGCGAGTAGAGCTCGATCATGGGCTGGCCGCGCGCGACGGACGCGCCGGTGAAGTCGACGCGAAGCCTCTCCGCGAACCCGGCGAACTTGGGGGCGACCTGCGCGACGCGCCCCTCGTTCACGCTGACCGTGCCGATCGTTCGTATCTCGTCGGTCAGCATCCGCCGCTCGACGGTACCGAACGTGATGCCAAGTTCGCGCATCTGACTCGCGGAGAGCTCGACGTTTCCGCGCGCACTCGCACCACTGGCAGCCGTCATTCCCGGCATGCCGGGCATCGTGGTCGTACTGCGGCCGGCATCCAAAGTAGCGCGAGCTTCTCGCGAGCCGCGCCAACGAACAACGATCACGATGAGGACGACGAGGAGCGCTGCCCCGATCGCGCTAGCCCACCGCGCTCGACGCGTCCACGTCGGGCGTTTCTCTCCGTTCTGCAGCTGGCCACTCATGGTACGACCTCCGTGCCGACCAGCTGCTCGAGCTCGGCAAGCGTCTTGGCAAAATCGGCGAGAGCGCGGACGTACTGGGATTCGTACATCAGGCTCGCGCTCTGCGCATCGACCACCGCCGCCAACGTTGCGCGCCCGGCGCCGTATGACCCGGCGAGCGTTGCGACGCCGGCACGCGCTTGCGGCATGAGGGCGACGCGATAGATCGCGAGTTGCGTGCGGTCGCGCTCGAGTGTGCTTGCGAGTCGCACGATGTCTCGGCGTAAAGCGGAGAGCTGCACGCTGTGCTCCGCATCGAGCGCGTCGACATCGGCGCGCGCTGCCGCCGTTTCCGCATCCTGATTTCGCCGGCGCTGAATGGGCAGAGGAATCGACACGGTCGCGGTGATCATGTCGGAGCGTCCGACGCGCTGCCCGTATTGGAGCGCGACGTCGATATCGGGACGCGTCGCCCGCGCGGCAAGCTCGGCGCGCGCTGAAGCGACGCCGATCATCCCCTCGTGCGCGTGGAGACTCGCGCTGGAGCGAATCGCGAGATGGAATAGGGAGTCCGCGGATGGCACAAGCGATCCTGCTACACGTGCGTCGAGTGTCGGATCAGTAAAGCGAGGTGCCGCGCTCGTGTCGCCGAGCGCGGCGCGCACAACGCGAGCGGGCCATGCGAATGCGGAGGGGAGCCTCCCAGCCGACGCGGTCGTCATTGCCGC
>JALZAE010000674.1 GCA_030948535.1 Gemmatimonadota bacterium
GACCGCACCTTCACGGCGTACACCATGAATCGCGCGATCCACTCCATCTCGACGCCGGGCTTGTTGACCATCGGACAGTACACGGCACCGAGCGGCGCCTCCTCGAGCGACAATCCGCGCACGTCGCCGGCGACGCCGACCACCTCCGACCATGGTCGCTCGCCGCGCACTCCCTCCAATCCATGGGCGACACGCGCGCCGATCGGATCGCGCCCCGCCATCCCCGATCGAACGATCGCCTCGGTGATCACGACCGCTCCGGTTTGCCGCTCGCTGTCATCGATGCGAATCGCGCGTCCGGCGCGCATCGGAATTCCCATCGCCTCGAAGTATCCCGGCGTCGCCATGCGCATCTCGGCCAACGGTGGAAGCGTCTTGGCGCCGACGACGATTCCATCCACGCGCAGCGGATCGGCCGGCGCGCCGCCGGTCAACGGAAGCTCGCCGGTGGCGCCCGCGGCCCGCACATCCGGCAGCGCGCGGATGCGCTGCAGCAACGTCGTGTGAAAGCGCGCCACATCCGCCGGCGTGCGATAGCTCGCGCTCGGCAGCGCGATGCGAAACGTCAGCACGTTGTCCGGCTGAATGCCGATCTCCACGCGCGCGAGCTGCTGAAAGCTTCGAATCATCAGACCGGAGGCGACCAACAGCATCGCGGCCATGGCCACCTGCGCGACGACGAGCGAATCACGCACTCTTCGCGCACCACGGCCGCCCGTCGCGCCGCGCTCGCCGACGCCGAACACCAACCCACTCGTCGCTCCGCGATAGCGCGCGACGGGAATGAGCGCGAATAGTACCGCCGCGCCCCCGGCGATCAGTGCGGTGATCACGAGTATTGTCCCGTCGATGTGCGCTTCGTCGAGACGCGGCAGCACTCCCGCGCCAAGCCGCCGGAGCATCGCGAGCGCAATCTGCGCGAGCCCAACGCCGACGGTGCTGCCGAGCGCGATCAGCAGCGTGCTCTCGGTCAACGATTGCGCCAGGAGATGTCTGCTCTCCGCGCCGAGCGCGCTGCGCAGCGCCATCTCGCCCTGCCGCGACTCGGCGCGCACGACGAGCAGGCTCGCGACGTTCACACAGGCGATGAGCAACACGAGCGCGACCGTCGCCCACAGCGTCCACAGCGCGAGCCGCACGGAGCCTACGACATCGTCCGCGTAGGGATGCACATCGGGATGGATCCCCGCGTTGTGCAGCAGCGTTGGCGTCAGGAAATCGACCACCGTCGAGACGCGCGGGAGGAGCGCGGTGAGCTCCCGCTGCGCATCCTCGGCGCGCACGCCAGGACGCAGTCGCGCGATCGATGGCGTATGGAACCCGCCCAGATCGCGGAGGTCGACCCGCATCGGCAGCCACATCTCCACGTGATCGTACGGGAAGGTGAAGCCATCCGGCATGACGCCAACGACGACACACGCGACGCCATCGACGATAAACGACTTTCCGACGATCGCCCGATCGCCGGCGAATCGGCTCATCCAGAGACCGTGGCTGATCACCGCCACCGGCGACGCGCCGGGCTGGTCTTCCTCCTTCGAGAACGGGCGGCCGAGGACCGGCGACGCGCGGAGCACCGCGAAGAGATTGCTCGTCGCGCGGACGACACCGACGCGCTCGGGCACATCGCCGCCGGTGAGATTCACCTTTCCGAATTCGTACAGGGCGATCGCCTCGAAGCTCCTCGTCGCCCAGGCGTAGACGACGTTTGTGGCGGACGAGCTTGGCAAGCTCTTTGGCAGTTGCCCGCCCTTCGTCGAGTGCGCGATCGTGACGAGGCGGTCGGGGTCGGGATAGGGCAACGGCCGGAGCAGCACGCCGTTCACCGCGCTGAACACCGCCGTGTTCCCGCCGATGCCGACGGCCAGCGTCAGCACGGCGGCGATGGTGAAGCCGGGCGTCTTGCGCAGCTGCCGAAGGGCGAAGCGAACATCCTGAGCAACGCGCTCGAGTACTCGGCCCGTTTGCTCGTCGCGCATCGCCTCCTTGTGCTGTGCCACCCCGCCGAAGGCGAGCAACGCGCTGCGGTGTGCTTCATCGGGCGCGAGTCCGGCGCGGCGATTCTTCTCGGTCTCCATCTCGATGTGAAAGCGCATCTCGTCCTCGGCCTCGGCCGCGACGGATGATTTTCGCGCGAGCTCCCGCATGCCCATGGCCAACCACTTGTAGATGCGCATCGGGCGTGCTCCGGCTCAGGTGCGGTCGAGGAGCATTTCGATCGCCAGCACGTGACGCCGCCAACTCGCGGTCTCCTTGCCGGAGGCGCGCTTTCCTGCCGCGGTGAGCCGGTAGTACTTCGCCCGCCGCCCGCTCTCCGTCACGCGCCACTCGCTGGCGATCCAGTCTTTCCGCTCGAGCCGCTGCAGCGCGGGATAGAGCGAGCCCTGATTCACCTCGAGCACGCCCTTCGTCAGCTGCTGGATGCGCTGGCTGATTCCCCACCCGTGCATGGGGGCGAGTGTCAGCGTCTTGAGGACCAGCAGATCGATGGTGCCGCGCAGCGGCTCCGCGGACGACTCGCCCATGCTGTCGATGGCTGGGGAAAGGTGGCTTTGTCGACTTCGAGAGGAGAGTATGTGGCCCGCTCCTCTAGAAATCAAGAGAGCTGCCGGCGTGGCTGGGTCAGCCCGACTTTCCCCCGACGTGCGCCCACAGCGCGCGCTCGACCATCACCGGCGACCAGTCGTTGCCGAGCCGCTCGGCGCGTTCCCGGATCGCGGACGCGTACTTGGCGTAGAAGCCGAGCGTCCAGGCGATCTTGCCCAGTCCCGGGACCTGTTGCGCGACGAGCTCGTCGAAGAAGGGATAGATCTCGGGCACCGCGGCCGATGCGACGCCCGACGCGGTCGCGGGTCCGACACCATCGAGGGAGGCCAGTGTGGCGATGGGAGAGGTTGGATGCGGGATGTCCGCCAGCGCGCGCCGGCTCGTCTCGATCACCGCGGCCGGATCGTTCCCGCGCACCAGTATCAGATTCGGCGCGCGATAGACGCCACGCGCCATCTTCCACTCGGTGATCCGGGCGAGCTCTGGCAGCGTGACGTGCGGCACGCGGCGCGCCGCGATCAAACTCGGCAGCTCCTCACGGTACCAGCGATCGAGCTCGGCCAGCGGCTTGACCTTCTGTCGCTCGACGACATCGACGTAGCTGTCGAGCGCTTCGCGCCAGAGCTTCCTGTTGCCGGAGCTCCAGAGACCCGGCGATGTCGATTTCGGTGTCGATGGCATGGCGCTCGACGAACGGGACGGCGATTTCAGAGAGAGGGGTGACAAATCTGGCTCCTCCCGAGCCAAGTCGTCACTCCGGGCCCAACTCAACGCGCCATTCCATCAATACGTGCGTCGCCGTTCTGCCGATCGCCTCGAAGCCGAGTCGTGCATAGAGGAGCTGAGCCCGGTTCTCGATTAGAACACCGAGCCTGATCGGTTTCTCCGTGCGCTGAGCGAGGTGTTGCAGATCCCGCAGGATGTGCGTGCCCACGCCTCGCCCCTGCGCGCCCGGCTCCACCACTAGCTCGCGCAGATGGATGTCGTCCTCACGCTCCTCGATCGCGCAGTACCCGACAGGCTCGCCGTCGGCGAGGATGATCTCGTGCGGGTGAACCGAGAAGCTGTCGGCGAAGAAGCTGTCCTGCTGCGATTCGTTCCACGCGCCAAACTGCTGCTCGACGACGTGACGATACGCCGAGTGGTGCAAGCGACGCATGAAATCTTCGTCGTCACGAGTCGCGGCGCGACGGTCGATGTGCCCGAACGTCATGGGATGAGCAGCACTACCGCTGGGCGAACATCCATCGGTGTCCCTCGACATCTTCCGCGCGATAGCGTTTGCCTCCCGGACCTTCGTCGACCTCCGAGAGAATGACGGCGCCCTCACGCTTGGCGTGCGCAAAATGCGCGTCGACATCGTCGACCGTCACGAGGACGCCGTCGATGACCCACGGCACCGTCGACCACGCGCGCGCCTGCTCGCACTCCTCGCGGTGTCGCCGCGGCCCACGATAGTCGGGGGTTGGTGTCGCCAGCATGATCACGCCGTCCCCCATCTCCATTTCGCCGTGCGAGAGACGACCGTCCTGGCCAAGCATGCGCATCCGCTCCCGGAAGCCAAAGGCGCGCGACAGCCACTCGAGTGCGGCGACGCCATCTTCATACGCAATCATCGGAATGACGGTGGGATATGCGACGGCCACGTGCGACTCCGGATCGATGATGGATGCCGGCAAATCTTCAGGGCGTCAGTCGCACCGTCCAGAGATCGACCGAGAAGTTGCTTTTTCCTTCCTCGACATGCGTGGGGCGAATCCGGCGAGGAGCGTGAGGAATGCGTGCGCCACCTGCCGCTCTCCGCGTCGCAGGAGCGCGGTGCTGACGCGTAGTCTTGAGAGTAACTAGCCCAGCACGATCTCGCGCAATCATCCGCAAACAAAGAACGGCGTGATCTCTCGATCACGCCGCTCACTCCTCCCACACCTCACCCGCGTTTTTCCCGCTTCAGCCTTGGCTCGCCGCCAGCGCGCGTCCGGCCTGGGAAATTTGCACGGTGTCGTGCAGCATCTGCGCAACCTGCGACGCAACCTGCATCTTGCCCGCGTCCTGCGAGTTCAGCGCCTCACCGGAGAAGACCGAATAGGCCATCACCTTCTGTGCGTTGCTCGCCCCGCTCAATGCACCTACCGCCATAATCGCTCCGTCCAATGTGACGACATTTGCCGACAGAGTTGAGTATCGGCTGATATGAGCGATCGCTTAAGTCGCCAACGTTAGGACGCCGTTCGCGCAGTCAAAGGAGCGGCTTTGTGCGATAGCGTGTCGTTCGGGCACTTTCTCAATGGAGCGTGCGCCGCGGCCGCAAGCTGCGACGCCTCCGCCGACTCGAAGGGACGAAGCGCCTGGAGTGCGGCTTCCGGGATGCTTGGGGCGCTCATCTCGCGCTCCGCGATCACGATGGTGTCGCCCGGGCTGACTCTCGCGCCCACCGTGCGAGACGTATCCGCGCGCGACAGCTGCTGGCGCGGCGGCTGAGAGCAGGCAATGAGGACCGCACCGGCCAGGGCGGCGGATCCAATCGTGAAGAACGCGCGCGTCATCCGATTCACTCCGGCAAGAGGCAACAGAGCCCTACGGTAGTGAGACTCATTCTGCTTCAAAAGGGTTTCATCTCGTCGCACCCGCCGGCCAGATCTCGGTTTGTGGAAGCTGCCGCTCCAGGCGCTGTCTGACGCAGGAGGCAATCTCCTCGATCGACGATGGATCCGCAACGAGGTCGTATTCGCGCACATCGAGGAAGAGCACGGGACAGGCGCGAAAGCCCTCGATCCATTTCCGGTAGCGCGAATGGAGCGCCGCCCAATAGGCGTGCTCGGTGTCTCGCTCCTTCGGACGACCGCGCGTCTCGATGCGCCTCACGATTTCGTCGAGGGGACCATGCAGATAGATCAACAGCTTTGGCGGACGCGCCGCGGGCGAATGCAAGAGCTCGGCGTATAGACGCGAATACAGATCGTACTCGAGCGGTGACATCAGCCCCTGCTCGAAATGGCCGCGCGCGAAGACCTCGGCGTCCTCGTACCAGGTGCGATCGAGGATCCAGCTGCCACCCGTCCCGCGCATCTCGCGCATGCTCTCGAAGCGCGTCGCGAGAAAGTAGAGCTGCAGCTGCAGCGCGAATCGACGCTTGCCATCGGGCGCGCCGTAGAAGCGATCGAGCCACGGATTGTCGTCGCCGACGGCCTCGGGCGCGAGTTGCAGCCCGAACCGCGCTGCCAGCGCCCGCGTCAGCGTGCTCTTCCCCGTTCCGACCATCCCGGCGACGCCAAGAAGCATCCGGTAGTTTGATGGAGCTCTGCGCGAAGTGCTAGACTGGTTCCATCACCGCCCGCGGAGAAGCGTCATGATTCGCTCAGCCGTGTTCGCGTCTCGGCCGCGGCTTGCAGTAGGGGCGGCAATGCCACCCCGCGCCCCCAGTATCGGGATGCTACCTGATCTCGATGGACATATTCAGCGTGTACCGATGAGGGCTCATCATTCGCGCAGCGCGATGGCTGGGTCCACCCGCGTGGCGCGACGGGCCGGAATGAAGCTCGCCGCGATGGCGACGACCGCGAGCATCGTCGCGATCGCGATGAAGATCATCGGATCGCGCGCGTTGGTCTCGAACAACAAGTTGCCGAGGAGTCGCGTCGCCCCCAGCGATGCCACCAACCCCAGCGCAACGCCCGCGGCCGCGACGCCTACCCCCTGCCCGACCACGAGCCGCATCACATCGGCGGCGCGCGCGCCGAGCGCCATGCGGATGCCGAGCTCGCGCGTCCGCTGGCTGACCGAGTACGCGATCACGCCGTAGACGCCCACCGCCGCGAGCACGAGCGCAACCGCGGCGAAGCTGGCAAGCAGCAGCATCGTGAATCGCGGACGGGCAACCGCCTGCGACATCACGTCCGTCATTGTCGCGACGTCGGCGAAGTTGACGTTGGGATCCATCGCCCACAGCTCGCGCCGCGCCGCAGGAACGATCGCCGACGGATCGCTGCGCATGCGCGCGACAACCCACAGATCGCGAATGGCTCCGCCGATGAGCTTCGACTCGCTCAGATTCGCCGCCCATTCGATTCTCGTCTCGGCGCCGGGCCCCGACATCTTCACGTCGCCGACGACGCCGACGATGGTCATCCACGTGGTATCGCCCGCCATGCGGAATCGCTTGCCGACGGCGCCCTTCGGCAGCAATTGCTTGGCGAACGTCTCGTTCACCACGACGGCGGGCACCGCTGGATTATCGTCGTGCTCATCCAGAAAACGGCCGGCGCGCAACGGAATCCCGAGCACGGCGAAGTAGCGCGGCGTCACGAACTGCGGAATCGGCGAGGGCGACGCTTCGCCCGGCGCTTTCGGTTGTCCCTCGATCTCGATGTCCCACGAGTTGTAGCCCTTCGTCGGCAGACTGTAGGCGAGCGTCGCGTCGCGCACGCCAGGGAGCCGGGCGACGCGCGCGAGAATCTCGGCGAAAAAGCGCTGCGGCTTTTCCGTGCCCTCGTAGCGCGCGCGCGGCAGAGAGAGCGACATCGCCATGACGTTGTCGGGTTGGATACCCGCTCCCGCGCGCTGCAGCCGCCAGAAGCTCCGCACCAACAATCCCGCCGAGGTCAGCACGACCACCGCCAACGCGAGCTCGGTGATGATGAGCAGGCTCCTCGTGCGCGCGCGCCCGTGGCCGGCCGACGTGCCGCGTCCTTCATCGCGCAGTACGCTTTGCAGCTCGGGCCGCGCGGCGTGCAACGCCGGTACCAGACCGAAGGCGATCCCCGTCACCAGCGCGACGCCGAGCGTCACGAGCAGCACGACGCCATCGACGTGCACCGTCTCCGACCTCGGCACCGCGCCGGGGCTCACGGCGAGCAGTGCACGCACTCCCCACGACGCGAGGAGGGCGCCAAGCGCGCCGCCCGCCACGGCGAGGAGCGTGCTCTCCGTGAGCAGCTGCCGAACGAGTCGTCCGCCGCGGGCGCCGAGCGCGACGCGGACAGCGAACTCACGCTGACGCGCTTCCGCTCGCGCGAGCATCAAGTTGGCCACGTTCACGCAGGCGATGAGCAGCACGAGCGCGACCGCGCCGAGCAGCACCAGCAGCGACCGGCGCGCATTGCCGACGAGCGCGTCCTGCAACGGCTGCACGAACATTCCGAATCCCATGTCGCGCGGATACTTGTCCGGGAATTCCGCGCGGAGACTCTTGGCGAGCGCGCCGAGCTGCGCGTTCGCCTGATCGACCGACACATCCTTCTTGATGCGTGCCATGCCGACGAAGTTGTGCCACGTCCGCTGCTGCACAGTGCTGTCGGTATTCATTGCCAGCGGGATGTAGGCGTCCGCCTTCTCCAGCGTGAAGGTCGGCGGCAAGATGCCGATCACGATGCGCGGTGTGCCGTCGAGCTGCAGCATTTTTCCGAGGACGGACTGGTCGGCGCCGAAGCGACGGCGCCAAAAGCCGTCACCGAGCACGATCACGCCGTCGCGTCCGCGCTGGTCTTCCTGCGCGGTGAAGACGCGCCCCTTGGCGGCGGGGGTGGCGAGGATGTCGAAAATGCTGGCCGAGACTTGCAGGGCGTCGATGCGCTCCGGCTCGCCGCGGCCGGTGAGAGTACCGCCGTAGCCCCGAAACGCGCCGACGGCGTCGAAGGCGGTCGTGCGTTTGCGCACGTCGACCACTTCGGCATTCGACACGTTGCCCTTCTGAAAACCGAGGCCCGGCATCGCGTCCCAGAGGATCGTGACGCGATCGCCCCCGGGGTACGGCAGCGGCCGCAGCAGCACGCCGTTGACGACGCTGAACACCGCGGTGTTGGCACCGATGCCGAGGGCGAGGGTGATTAGCGCGACGAGCGTAAAGGCGGGGGTCTTGCGCAGCGATCGGACGGCGACGCGCAAATCCTGCGCGAGCTCGCCGAGCCAGTCGGTGCGCCGGCGCTCTCCCTCGGTGTGTTTGCCTATGGAGGTGAGCACCACCCGTACGCGCTCGACGTCGCCGAAGCGCTTCAGCGCCTCGGCGTGCGCTTGTTCGGGCGAGGCGCCTCGCGCGATTGCTTCCTGCACGCGCGATTCGATGTGAAAGCGAAGCTCATCATCGACATCGCCTTCGACGTTTGCGCCCCAAAAGCGTGAGTAGCGACGCCACATCTTTGGATCTTTCGGCATTTTGGCACCTCGCCGCGGACGTCAGGTCGCGAGCTTGTTGGCCTGCAAAACTTTGAGGACGGCCGCGGTGAACGCGGTGAAGCTCATCGCTTCGACGCGCAGCTGTTTTCGGCCGAGTGCGGTGAGCGCGTAGTACTTGGCGCGGCGATTGTTTTCCGAGAGGCCCCATTCAGCTTCGATCCAACCGCGTTTTTCCATGCGGTGGAGCGAGGGGTAGAGCGAGCCTTCCTCGATGCTCAGGACGTCATCGGTGACCCGCTGGAGCCAGCGGGCGACGGCGTAGCCGTGCATCGGTCCCCAGGAGAGAGTCTTGAGGATGAGAACGTCGAGGGTGCCTTGGAGTAAGTCCACGGTCGGTCCCAGTCCCATAGAGAGTCTTTGGGACGATACTTGCCCTCCCATAGAAAGACAAGGGGAAAGAACCGGAGGAGACGTCAGATCTCAGACGTCAGTCAATCGATTCGGAGTGAGATCGATTGATGATGCGTTCGGCGGCGGCGGTGGTATCGTGGTTATGCGGGGGGGCCCCCCTCGGCCATTGCCGATTTTGCCGAGCCACACGCACCGATTCCGTCAGTCGCAGCGCGAGCACGCGTATGGCAGCGATGCTGAGCGCGGCGGCGACGATTGACGCCAGCGTCACCGGCCACCGCGTCGCCGCCCGATCGAACGCCGCGTCGCCACCGGGGAGCACCGCCAGCGCGACGACTCCGCCATTCGCCAGCATGTGCAGCAGCACGCCCGGCCAGATCGAGCGCGTCACGTACGCCAGATAGCCGAGCATCAGACCGGCCGCCACCCTGCTCGGAAATCCGCCAAGCTGCCAGTGCGCCAGGGCGAACACCACCGATGTCGTCCAGATCGCTACGCCTGGGCCCAACAGGCGCTCGAGCTTCCGCTGCATGAGGCCGCGAAAGGTGAACTCTTCAATGATCGGCCCGACGACAATCACGAAGATTGCAACCGCGAGCCACCCGTTTTGCTGCTCGGCGTACTTGCTGATCGGATCGTCGCCATTCGGCATCGTCACGACGCGCGAAGCCAGCAGCAGCAGCGCGAGATTCAACACCATCTGCGCCGGCGCGGCGAGCCACACCAGTCGCATGTCGCCGAGGGGTCGACGCAGCCGCAAGGTCGCGCGCCGCCGAAGGCCGATCGACGGCCGCAACGCAAACCAACCGACAAACGCGATCCCCAGCGCCGTCACCCAGAGCGCGCCGTAGACCGGCGGCATCAGGGCGAAGGCCCCGATGAGTCCATACCAGAAGACCAGCAGCAGCATCGCCAGCGCGATCGCGCCCAGCGCCCGCCATGGCGACGACCGTCGCACGCTCAGTTCTTTCGCCGACAAGCCGATCGGCTCATCCTGCTCCCAGGTCCGAGTGGCTCGCCCAGCGGAGTCGCAGAGGTCCCGGCGCCCGCACCTTCAGGTTATCGGTCGAGCATCTCGATAGCGATACTGGGCGCGGACTCGAGCAGGTGCTTCTCGCTCCGGTCACTCGGCACGCGTAGCTTCTCCTGCTTCATGCGGCGGATGCTCCTGAGTTGGAACGAAATTTGTTCCGATTGGCGACGCCCACATCACGCCCCATAGCCGAGGCCACAGTATGCGCGCTCGATCGCTAGCTATCTCTCTCGCCGCGTCGCTCTTCGTCGCTTGCTCTTCGAATACGCCGCCCGCTCCGGCGCCGGCCCCAATTCCAGACCAGGCGCAAGGACAGCCGCGGGGTGTTGGGGGAGTACCCGGAGCCGCGGGCCAGGCACCGGGCTCGGACACGACGCCCGGCGCGCGACCCGGCGAAGCGCGACCGCGTCCGTACAACCGCGTGATCACCGCCGAAGCAAAGACCCGCCGCGGTTTGTTCGCGGTGCACCGCGTTGGCGACAGACTCTACTTCGAGATTCCGTCGAAAGAGTTGAACAAAGACATGCTGGTCGTGGGTCGTTACGCACGGGCGGCCGCGGCAAACCCCAACCTTCCGGGCGGACAGTTCGGAGAGTATGGCGGCGACCAATTTCTCGAGCGCTCCCTGCGCTGGGAGCGGAACGGGAATCACGTCATCCTTCGCTCGCCGGCCTTCGGCGTGACCGCGGACACCGGTCTCGCGGTCTATCGCGCCGTGCAGAACGCGAACTACGCGCCCATCATCGCGATCTTCAACGTCGAGGCCTACGGCCCCGATAGCTCCGCCGTCGTCGAAGTGACGCGGTTGTTCACGACCGGAATTCCTGAGATCGCGGCGATTCGCGGCACCATCGACGCGCAGCGCAGCTATATCGAGCGCGCGCTCGCCTTCCCTGACAACATGGAGATCGAGGCGACGCAGACCGGCGTGCCCGGCGCGCGTCCAGGCGTGCCCGCTGCCCCCGGAGGTCCCGGTGCCCAGCAAACACCGGCGCAAAGCGTGCTCGCCCACTGGAGCATCGTACGGCTGCCGGAGCAGCCGATGATGCCGCGCCGGTTCGATGAGCGCGTCGGATTCTTCTCCGTCCGGCAGGTCGACTTTGGTACGGAGGAACAGCGCGCGGCCCGTCGCGAGTACATCACGAAATACCGGCTGGAGTGTGCCGCCCCGGCCGACGCGAGCGGTCTCTGCACGCCGAAGAAGCCGATCACCTACTACGTGGATCGCGATGCCCCGGACCAGTGGAAGCCATGGATTCGAAAGGCGATTCTCGATTGGCAGCCCGCATTCGAAGCGGCCGGTTTTCGCAACGGGATCGTGGCCGCCGACCCGCCGGCGAACGATCCGGATTGGTCGCCCGAGGACATCCGACACACGATGATCCGCTGGCTGCCATCGACCACTGAAAATGCGGTCGGGCCGCACGTCAGTGATCCGCGCACGGGCGAGATCCTGAATGGGTCGGTACGCATGTTCCAGAACGTGTTGAATCTGCAGCGCGACTGGTACTTCACGCAGGCGGCCCAAGTCGACGCGCGAGCGCGAAAGTGGCCCATGCCCGATTCGTTGATGGGACGGCTGCTCGAGTTCGTCGTCGCGCACGAGATCGGCCATACGATTGGGTTGCAGCACGATCAGATTGGAAGCTCGACGTATCCCGCCGACTCGGTGCGCAGCCCGACGTGGACGCACAAGATGGGGCACAGCCCGAGCATCATGGATTACTCCCGCTTCAACTACGTCGCGCAGCCCGAGGACAAGCTCGCGCTCGAGGATATCGTTCCGCGCGTTGGGCCATACGACAAGTTCGCGATCATGTGGGGCTACAAGCCCATTCCCGGCGCGCGCACTCCGTCCGACGAGCGCACCACGCTCGAATCCTGGGCGCGCATGCAGGACACCGTTCCGTGGTACCGTTTCTCGGCGAACAACGATTTCGGCGGCACCGGGACGCTCAGCGAGGCCGTGGGTGACGCGGACCCGGTGAAGTCGACCGGGCTCGGCTTCAAGAACATCCAGCGAGTGCTCGGCTACATCGAGGGCGCGGCCATCCGCCCGGGCGAGGACAACGATGATCTCAAGGAGATCTACGATCGCACGGTGAATCAGTGGGCAACGGAGGCGGCGCACGTTGCGACGCTCGTCGGCGGCGGACTCGTGCAATACAAGTCGGGGAGCCAAGCCGGAGCGGTCTATGCGCCCGTGCCGCGCGCGCGTCAGGCGGCCGCGGTGAAATTCCTCAGCGAGAACGTGTTCAAGACGCCCACCTATCTCATTCGCGTCGAGATCGCGCGCCGCATCGAGCCCGAGGGAATGCTGGCGCGTATCAATGGCGCGCAGGAGCGAGTCCTCAATTCATTGCTCGATGACGGCCGCATGAATCGGCTGCTGGAGGGCGAGGCACTCGAGAAGAACAAACAGGACGCCTACTCGCTGGCCGATATGCTCGAAGACGTACGGCGCGGCGTGTGGACGGAGCTCTCGGACGCGCGCCCGCGGATCGACGCCTATCGCCGGGGTCTGCAGATGGGATTCCTTACGACCATCGACCGCAAGTTGAATCCGCCGGCGGTTGCAGCGAACGCACCCGTGAATCCGTTCGCGCAGCCGCGTCGTCCGCTGAGCGAGGATGCAAAGTCCGAGCTGCGCGGTGAACTCGTCCTGCTCCGCAGCGCTGTCCGTACCGCCGCTGGTCGATCGGGCGACCGCGAGACGACGCTGCATCTGCAAGGCGCCGATCACCGCATCAGCGAGATTCTCGAGCCGAGGAAGTGACGAGACGCAATCGGTGAGGCTAGGGCCGCCGCGCTCTCAACAGCGCGGCGGCCGCCGGCTGCGCGCCAAGCGCGATGTCGCGCTCGACGCCCTGGCGAAAGGCGAGCAGCTCGGCATCGCTCGACACAACCCCGACTGGCCGCACCCGGGTCACCCTCGCCGCGCCGAAGCGCCGCTTCAATCTGCTCGACTTGCAGAACGGCACGACGACGATGCTCGGCGCGAGCGCGATCCCCACGGGTCACTACGGCGCGGTGCGTATGGTGCTCAACACCGACTCGTCGAGTATCACGACGGCGGCGGGGCGCGTGCTCGCGGGAATGCTGAGCGGACCAGGCATTCATTGGCAATCGAGCACCGGCACCCCGACGCTCTACGGGATCGTGCAGAGCCCGCTCGGCGTCGGCGACAACGGCGCGAGCATCGTCATCGACTCCGATGTCGGGCGCAGCTTTCAATACAACGGCAACGATTCGTACACATTCATCCCCTGGTTCCGCGCCGTGACGCGCGACGCGACGGGCGCAATCTCCGGCACCGTGCGCCACACCCTCGGCGATGACGTGAATGTCGAGGTCCCGGGCTCGAGCATTTCCGCGTTCTCGACGCCGCCGAGCGATACGGCGCCGGTGGCGGCATGGGTCGTGGCCACGGCGAAGACCGATGCGCAAGGCCGATACACGGTTCCCTTCCTCGTGCCGGGCCGGTACATGGTGCGCGCCGACCCCCCGACCGGGCTGTCTGTCGTATCTCCCGGCAACGCGATCGGATGTCTTCGTCACGGTTGGCGCGACGACGACGGGACAGGACCTGCTCTTTCCGTACACCAACGGGCGTGACGTGGCAGAGCAGCGACGCCGGCGTCGGGACGGTGAATGGCAGTGGCATCGTTCGCGGCGTTCACGCGGGCTCGGCCACCATCACCGCATCCATCGATGCGAGTCATCGCGCGGTGGCAACGGTGACGGTGCGGGAGGGCTCGGTCGCGGAGATCGTGGCGGTCACGATCACGCCGCATACGCTCACGGCAAACGTGCGCGACTCGTTGTTTCTGCGTGCCACCTTCACCGATGCGAATGGATTGGTGGTGTGGAACCAGACCGTCAGGTGGACGTCGTTGCAGCCTTCGATCGCGGCGGTCTCACCGTGGGGCGGGATCATGGCGCTTTCGCCGGGCTCGGCGCACATCGTCGCGGCCGCGCCCAACGGCAAAGCTGACACGGCTGTCGTGACTGTCCGATAGGCAGTCGTCAGCCGGTCCGGCCTCTTGGTTGCCGGTGGCTGACGACTGACGGCTTGCGGTGAGTATTTTTCGGCGTGACGCGATATCCGCTGATATCAGACCATGGCCTGATTGGAAATCTGCGCACCGCGGCGCTCGTCGCCCGCGACGGCTCGGTGAATTGGTGCTGTCTTCCCGACCTCGATAGTCCGAGCGTCTTCGCCGCCCTTCTCGACGCCGATCACGGCGGCCGCTTTCGCATCTCGCTCGCCGGCGCGTCGCTCGGCAGTCAGCGGTATCGGGATGGCACGAACGTGCTCGAGACCAGCTTCGACGGCCCGGGAGGCCGCCTCATCATCACCGACTTCATGCCGGTCGACGGCGACCTGTCCGGCGCGAGCGAGGGTGAAGGTGATCACGCGATCGTCCGTCTCCTCGCCTGCGACGGAGACTCAGTGGACGCCGAAGTGGAGTGGTCGCCGCGGTTCGACTACGCGCGCTCTGCGCCCACCATCGCTCGATCGGATCATGGCTGGCTCGCTACGGCGGGCGAATTCCATCTCGCGCTCGGTGGATTGCCCGAGCACGCCGAGATCGAGATGCGAGATAGAGGAGCGACGCTGGGCGCGCGCTTCACGCTCCGTGGCGGCGAACGCGCCGCGCTGATCACTCGCTACGGAACGACCTCGACGGCGGACGGGATCGATCGGGCGCGCGATTTACTCGCGCGTACGGAGCGCTCGTGGCTCGCCTGGTCGCGCGTCGAGCAGGATGGCGTCGAGCGAATCTTCGGCGGCGAGTGGCACGCGCAGGTCGCCCGGTCTGGACTCGCGCTCAAGCTGCTGACGCACCGTCACACAGGCGCGATCGCCGCCGCGCCGACGACCTCGCTGCCGGAAGCTATCGGCGGCGTGCGTAACTGGGACTACCGCTACACGTGGGTGCGCGACGCCGCGTTCACCGCGCAGGCGCTGAACGCGCTCGGCCACGGCACCGAAGCGCGCAACTTTCTCACCTGGCTTCAGCGCGCGTCGAAAGCGACCGATCCGTCGGCGTTCGACCTACAGATCATGTACGGGCTGCATGGCGAAGTGTCGTTGAAGGAGATCGAGCTGCCGCATCTCGAGGGGTACAAGGGCTCGCGTCCCGTTCGCATCGGCAACGCGGCGAGCGAGCAGTTTCAGTTGGACATCTACGGCGAGCTGATGAGCGCGGCGTACGAGCTCATGAAGATGGGCCATTCGATCGAGCCGGAGCTCTGGTCCTTTCTTGGCGCCGTCGCCGACCGTGCGTGTGAGCGCTGGCGCGAGCCGGACAACGGAATCTGGGAAGTGCGCACCAAGCCAAGGCACTTCATCTACTCGAAGGTGATGGCGTGGGTCGCGCTCGACCGCGCACTGCGGTTGGCCAGGCATTTCGGTCTCGAAGGAAACACGAAGCTGTGGCGCCGCGAGGGCGAGGCGATCCGCGCCGCGGTGCTCAGCGAGGGCTACGACGCTGCGGGTGGCGCATTTCGCCAGGCGTTCGGCGAGACGCATCTCGACGCCGCCAACGTGCTGATCCCGCTCGTCGGCTTTCTCCCCGCCGACGATCCGCGCGTGCAGCGAACCATCGATCGCACGCTGCGCGATCTGACGGAAAACGGAATCGTGTTCCGCTATCACTCGGACGATGGCCTTCCCGCGGGTGAGGGAGCGTGGGGCTTGGCGACCTTCTGGCTCGTCGACGCACTCGCGCTGTCCGGCCGCCGGCATGAGGCGCTCACCCTCTTCGTCGGCATGGCGGCGCGCGCGAATCACCTCGGCCTCTTCTCCGAAGAGTTCGATCCCAACACCGGCGAGCTGCTCGGCAATTTCCCGCAAGCGTTCACGCACATCGGCTTCGTGAACGCCGCGCTCCACCTTGGCGCACGCTAGGTGGTGTTCGGGAACTGAAAACACCGGCAGGACCCCTTGCCCAGCGCTGCGCGAGGAAGCACGTAATCAGTAGTAGAGGCAGACGCGCGAAAGGTTCTTCGCACGTTCTGAGCGCACCCGCCAGCGAGCGGGAACCCGACCGAGTATCGATGTTCGAATTTCTGTTCAAATACCGCCCCGTTGTGTTCGAGCAGGGGCATCTGGTGCTGTCGTCGCCGAGGGTGATCGCGATTGGACTGGTGGTGGCGCTTCTCGTCGCCGCGCCGACCATCGCGACCTACCGGCGCGTGAGCGCGAAGAGCTCGCTCGGCGATCGCATCGTGCTCGGCGTGCTGCGTGGCGCGGCGCTGCTGGTGCTGCTCATCTGCCTGCTCCGTCCGATGATGGTGCTGCAGGCAGCCGTGACGCGGCGCAACGTGCTCGCCGTCGTCATCGATGACTCGCGCAGCATGCAGATCGCCGACCGCGATGGGAAGCCGCGCAGCGCCTTCATCGGCGACGCACTCGCTCTGAACTCCGATCTGGTGAAGGCGCTCTCCGAGAAGTTTATCCTGCGCTTCTTCCGATTTTCCGCCAGCGCGGACCGCATCGAATCCATCTCGCAGGCGACGTACGGCGCGCCGGACACGCACATCGGCTCGGCGCTCGAGCACGTGCACGACGACCTCACCGGCACGCCGGTGTCCGGCATCGTCATGATGACCGATGGCGCCGACAACTCACGTGTTGTCCAGGGCGCACCGACGCTTGACGACCAGCTTCGCGCGCTCAAGGCCCGTGCTGTTCCCGTGTACACCGTCGGATTGGGGCGAGAGACGTTCACCAAGGACATACAGGTCAGCCGCATCGAGGCACCGCGCTCGGTGCTCAAGGGCGCATCGCTCGTCGTCAACGTCATCGTCAGCCAGCACGGCTACGGCGGACAGAAGGTTCCGCTGATCGTCGAGGATTCCGGCCACGTGGTGAGCCAGCAGGACATCGAGCTGCCACCCGACGGCGAGACCGCGCCGGTGCGCGTGCACGTGCCGGCGGCAACCGCGGGCGCGCGCGTGCTCACCTTCAAGATTCCGGTTCGCCCCGATGAGATGGTGCAGCAAAACAACGTGCAGTCCGCCGTGGTCAACGTGCTCGGCCGGCGCGAGAAGATTCTCTATGTCGAGGGCGAGCCACGCTTCGAGATGAAGTTCGTGCGCCGGGCGGTAGCCGAAGATCCGAATCTCCAGGTCGTCGCGATGCTGCGCACCGCGGAAAACAAGTATCTGCGGATGGGCGTCGACGACAGTCTCGATCTGGTGACGGGCTTCCCGAAGTCGCGCGAGGAGCTGTTCAAGTATCGCGGCATCATCCTCGGCTCGGTGCCCGCGAGCTTCTTCACGCTCGACCAGATCCGGATGCTCGCCGATTTCGTCAGCGAGCGCGGCGGCGGACTGCTGATGCTCGGTGGGCGGAAGTCGTTCGCCGAGGGCGGCTACGGCGGAACACCGCTCGCCGACGTCATCCCAATCGCGCTCGAGGCACAGACCACGTCGACGAAGGAAGACTCATCGTTCACCGAGCTCAAGGTCGAGCTCACGGCCGCGGGCGCGCGCTACGCCGCGACGCAAGTTGCCGGCGACGAGGCGAAGAGTGCGGAGCGCTACAAGACGCTGCCGCCGCTGACGTCGGTCAATCGTTTCGGCAAGCCGAAGGCGGGCGCGATCGTGCTGCTCAACGGCGTGCCGACGAAGGGTGGCGACAAGCAACCGGTGCTCATCTGGCAGCGCTACGGTCGCGGCAAGGCGATCGCGTTTCCGGTGCAGGACTCGTGGCTCTGGCAGATGCACGCCGATGTGCCCGCCGACGACATGACGCACGAGACGCTCTGGCGGCAGATGCTGCGCTGGCTGGTGAGCGACGTGCCGGGCCAGGTCGACATCCTCACCGCCGGCGAGCACGTCGTCCCGAAGGAGCCGGTGACGCTGCGCGCCGAGGTGCGCGATGCGATTCACGTGAAGATGAACGACGCGCAGGTCGTCGCGCACATCGTGACGCCGAGTGGTGCGCGCCGGGACGTGCCGATGGAGTGGACCGTCGAGCGCGACGGCGAGTATCGCGGCAGCTTCACGCCCGACGAGCGCGGTGTGTACTCGATCGCGGTTGGCGCGATGGCGGCGGGCAAGCCGGTCGCCGCTGATACGGCATACGTGCGATCGGAGGAATCGACGGCGGAATACTTCGACGCCGAGATGCGCGCGTCGCTGCTGCGTCGCATCGCGGGGGAGACCGGCGGAAGGTTTTACACGCCGGAGACCATCAAATCGCTTCCGAAAGATGTGGTGTATACGAAGAGCGGCGCGACGGAGCTGCAGCAGATGGATTTGTGGGACATGCCGGTGGTGTTCTTGCTGCTCGTCGCGCTGGTAGGAGGGGAGTGGGTGTACCGGCGGGCGCGAGGATTGGCGTGATGATGCGTGCGTGGAAATGGTGGGGAGCGGCGTCGCTCTTGGCGCTAATTTCTTGGTGGGGGGGGCCCCCCAGCGCCGGCGCGCAGTCCGCCGGCCCGCTCCGCACGCATCTGGTTGTCATCACCGGCGTCGGGGGCGAGCCCCAATACGCGAACGCCTTCTATCAGGCCGGCGCGTCGATGGTCGACGCCGCCACAAAACGACTCGGCATCCCCGATTCCCTCGTCGTGTTTCTTACCGAGGATCCCGCGCGCGACCCGACCCATCGCGCGCGCAAGTCATCGAAGGATGAGATAGAAGGGGCACTCACCACAGTCGCCGGCGCGCTCAAGGAAAACGATCAGCTCGTCGTCCTGCTCATCGGACACGGGAGCGGACAAGGCGCCGACTCACGCTTCAATGTGCCCGGGCCAGATCCCAGCGCGGCCGATTTCGCCAAGTGGCTCGACCGCGCCGGCACGCATCCCGTCGTCATCGTCGTCGCCACCAGCGCGAGCGGGGACGTGCTCCCGGTGCTCTCCTCGCCGACCCGCGTCGTCATCACGGCGACCAAGAGCGCCATGGAGCGAAACGAGATCATGTTTCCGCGATTCTTCGTCGCCGCGTTCGCCGCCGATGGCGCCGACGCCGACAAGGACGGCCGCGTCTCGATCCTCGAAGCGTTCAACTACGCCAAAGCGGAGGTCACGCGCGCGTATGAGGCGGACAACCGGCTCCAGACGGAGCATCCGCAACTCAGTGATGCCGGCAACCGCGCGAAGTCGACCTTCCTCGCCGCACCGCGTCTCGTCACCTCCGCATCGGGCGATCCGCGCGTCGCCGCGCTCTACACCGAGCGCCAAGCGATCGAGTCGCGCATCGACGCGCTGAAGGCGCGCAAAGCAACGACGGACTCCGCGGCGTACGCCAAGCAATTGGAATCGCTGCTGCTCGAGCTCGCCACCAAGTCCGCCGAGATCCGGCAGCACGAGGTCAAAAAGCCATGAGCCGATTCGGCCGTATCTCGTTAGGCATCGCGACGCTCGCGCTCGCCGGATTCTTCGGCACGCCGGCCGCGTGCGCGATGCAAGCGCCCGATGAGGCGACGCGGCTCAAGAACGCCGAGTCTGCGCTGCGCGCGGGAAAGCATGACGACGCGATCGCCGCGCTCAGGGATCTGACCGCGTCGCCCGCCGCGACCGCGCGAGCGCGTCGCGCGTACGTACACGCGCTGTCCGAGGTTGGCCGCTACGACGAGGCCGAGTCGGCCGCACGCACCGGCGACTCGATCGAGCTCGCGACGCCGCTCGGAGAAGTCCTCTACGCGCGCGGCAAGCTCGCGGCCGCGGAGTCGTCGCTCGTGCGCGCGGTCGCGCGCGGCGCGTCGGACAGTCTCACCGCCTTGGCCGACCTGGGCGTGCTCCGCCTCGACGCCGGCGATCGCCCGGCGGCGATGCAGATCTTCGATCACTTCATCGACGTCTACAACACGCGCCGTGGAAAGCTCACCGGTGCCGAGCTCGCCGCGGTCGCGCTGGCCTGCCGCTGGCTCGGCACCGAGAAGCCCGCGCTGTATAAGGACGCACTCAAGGCCTACGACCTCGCCATCGCCGCCGACTCGGGCGACCTCGGGCCGCGCGTGCGGCTGGCCGAGCTCTTTCTCAACCGCTACAACAGCCCCGAGTCGAAGTCGACGGTGATGCAGGTGCTGCGCATCAACGCATCGCATCCCGGCGCGCTCGTCGCCGCCGCGCGCCGCGCGTACTTCGATTCCGATACCGGCGCTGTCAATCTCATCAAGCGTGCGCTCGCCACGAATCCGAACTACGTGTCCGCGCACGTCTTCCTCGCCGCGTTCCGCGCCGACAACGAAGATTGGGTCGATGCCATCGCCGAGGCGAAGAAAGCGCTGGCGATCAATCCGTCGTCGCGCGAGGCGATGGCCGCGCTCGCCGCGGCGCAATATCTGAGTCACGACCGCGACGCTTTCGAGCAGACCAAGCGCACCGCCCTCGCGCGCAATCCGCACGACGGAGATTTCTTCGCCGCGTTGGCCGAGGCGAGCGCGCGCAACAGACTCTACGCTAAGGCGGTGGAATTCGCGCACGAGGGCGCGGCCGTCGACCCGAAGTCGTGGCGCTCGCTCGGCTTGCTCGGAATGAATCAGCTCCGCATCGGCCAGCCCGACTCGGCGCGAAGAAGTCTCGACGCTTCGTTCGCCGGCGATCCATACGATGTCTGGGTCAAGAACACGCTCGATCTGCTCGACGCCTTCAAGTCGTACTCGGAGACGCGCACGGCGCGTTTTCAGTTCCTGCTCGACTCCAAGGAGTCGGCGGTCATGTCGCTCTACCTGGGCGAGCTCGGCGAGGAGGCGTTCGACAAGCTCGTCGCGCGCTACGGCTACACGCCGGTGACGCCGGTGCGGCTCGAGGTCTATCGCTCGCATGCGGATTTCTCGGTGCGCACGACAGGGCTTGCCGGACTCGGCGCGCTCGGCGTGAGCTTCGGAAATATTCTCGCCATGGATTCACCGAGCGCGCGAAAGATCGGCGAGTTCAACTTCGGTTCGACCTTCTGGCACGAGCTCGCGCACACCTTCACGCTCGGCGCGACGGAGCATCGCGTGCCGCGCTGGTTCTCGGAGGGACTGTCGGTCTACGAGGAGCGTCGCGCCCGGCCGGGTTGGGGCGCGTCGCCCACCGATGCCTTCTTGCAGGCGTACGCGGCGAAGAAGCTGTTCCCGGTGAGCAGGCTCAACGACGGCTTCATGCACCCGGCCTATCCGGAGCAGGTGATCTTCTCGTACTACGAAGCATCGCTCGTGTGCGAGATGATCGAGAAGGCGTACGGCGCGAACGCGCTCGTCGACATGCTTGGCGGATACAAGAATGGCTTGACTACGGCGCAGGTGATTCAGCGCGTGCTCAAGAGCGAGCTGCCCGCCTTCGATGCGAAGTTCGACAATTACATGACGACGCGCTTCGCCGGCCCGCTCGCCGCGGTGACGGGACCGCACGCGGCAGAGGGCGGCGAGTTCAACATGGAGCGCGATCGCGGACGCGCGCTGTTCGAGGCAAAGCGCGACAGCGAAGCGATCGTCGCGTTCGACCACGCAAAAAAACTTTTCCCCGAGTTCGTCGAGGGCGACAGCCCGTCCTGGTATCTGGCGCAACTCCGCGCGCGCCGCGGAGATCTCAAGGGCGCCATGGCCGAGCTGGTCTCGCTGACGACGAGAAGCGAGACCAACTACGCGGCGAACATCATGCTCGATACGCTCGCCGAGCGGTTGGGCGATACGGCGACGGCGGCCGGCGCCCTCGAGCGGGCGATCTGGATCTCACCCTTTGATGTCGGCACGCACGTGAAGTTGGCGACGCTCTCGGCGGCGCTCGGCGATCACAAGCGGGCGGTGCGCGAGCGGCGCGCCGTCGTCGCGCTCGACCCGACCGACAAACCGGAGGCGTACTACCAGCTCGCGTTGGCGTATCGCGCCGCGGGCGACGCCGCGGCCGCGCGGCGTGAGGTGCTCAAAGCGCTCGAGGCCGCACCCAATTTCGAGCGCGCGCAGGATCTGCTGCTCGCGCTGCAAGGCGCACTTAAGGCGGGAGGAAGCAAGCCATGAGTCGTCACTCGATGCAATCGCGCCTGCGCGCCGTGTTTGTCGCGCTCGTTGGCGCTGTCGTACTACAGGCGCAGGGCTTTGGTCTGCGCGACGAGAACAGTCTCGTCCACAACATTCCGTACGATGGCCGCTTCACCTTCGCCCGGCTGCGCTACACGACCGGTCCGGGCGGCTACTACTACGGCGGATTGCCGTCGTGGGCGCACGGCTTTCCGCGCGCCGAGCAGAATCTCACGAAGATCCTCAATGCGGTGAGCTCGCTGGCGCCTCATCTCGATGCCACGAACGCCATCGCCGCGGACGATCCGGAGATCTTCAAGTATCCCGTGCTCTTCATGACCGAGGGCGGCTACTGGACGATGACGGACAAGGAAGTGCTGCTGCTGCGCGCGTACTTGCAGAAGGGCGGCTTCATCATCTTCGATGATTTCCGCGACGGTTTTCGTGGCGGCGGAGGGTGGGACAATTTCGCCTCGGTGTGGCGGCGCGTGCTCCCGGACGGCCAATTCGTCGATCTCGATCCCTCGCATCCGATTTTTCATTCCTTCTTCGAGATCAACACCTTCTCGATCATTCCGCAGGACTACGATCGCGGCGCCCCGATCTTGCGCGGCATCTTCGAGGACAACGATCCGAAGAAGCGCCTGCTGGCGATGATCAACTTCAACACCGACGTCTCGAACTTCTGGGAGTTCTCGGCCACGGGCCAGATGCCGGTGTCGGCGACCAACGAGGCGTACAAGCTCGGCGTCAACTATGTGATGTACGGCATTACGCACTGACCCTTGGAGAACACGTGACCGCTACCGCCACGCCACAGTTGGAGAACGCCGACGATCTCGCGATCGCGGAGAAGCTGACCGCCGCTCGCGGCGCGATCATCGCCGAGCTGAGAAAGTTGATCGTCGGACAGGACGACGTGATCGAGCAGGCGCTCATCGCCTTGTTCGCCGGCGGCAACTGTCTCATCGTCGGCGTGCCGGGACTGGCGAAGACGCTGCTCATCCATTCGATCGCGCAGGTGCTCGACCTGCGCTTCTCGCGCATCCAGTTCACGCCCGACCTGATGCCGTCGGACATCACCGGCACCGACATCATTCAAGAGGACGCGACGAGCGGCGGCCGCAAGATGGTGTTCACCCCCGGGCCGATCTTCGCGAACATTGTTCTGGCCGACGAAATCAATCGCACGCCGCCGAAGACCCAATCGGCGCTGCTGGAGGCGATGCAGGAGCACCGCGTCACCGTGCAGGGAAAGACGTACGCGCTCGAGGAGCCGTTCTTCGTCTTCGCCACGCAGAACCCGATCGAGCTCGAAGGGACGTATCCGCTCCCAGAGGCGCAGCTCGACCGCTTCATGTTCGAGATCGTGATCGACTATCTGTCGGAGGATCAGGAGGTCGAAGTGGTGCGCGCGACGACGGCGGTGCAGAAGCATCGCTTCTCGCACGCCGTCTCGGGGCCGGACATTCTTGCCTTCCAGCAGCTCGTGCGTCGCGTGCCCGTCTCCGATGCGGTCACGCGCTACGCCGTCAACATCGCACGGCTCAGCCGCCCCGATGCCGGCGCCCCCGACTTCATCAAGAAGTGGGTGTCGTACGGCGCCAGCGTTCGCGCGGCGCAGTATCTCATCCTCGGCGGCAAGGCCCGCGCGCTGATGCAGGGTCGCTATCACGTCGGCTTCGACGATGTGCGCGCGCTCGCGCGGCCGGTGCTGCGGCACCGCGTGCTCACCAACTTCCACGCGCAGTCCGAGCGCGTGACGTCGGACCAGATCATCGAGCAGCTGCTCAAGGCCGTCCCAGTGCCGCGGAGCGGACTGTGAGCGCACGCCCGGACGACGTCGCGTGATCAGCTTCCGGCGCAAAGCGAAAGAGCCCGCGGCATCCGCCGCGGAAGTGGCGCGCGCGCCCTACGTCGCGCCGCGCTCGGGCTTCTTGGATCCGAAGATTCTCTCCCGGATCGGCGATCTCGAGCTCATCGCGCGCGTCGTCGTCGAAGGATTCATCAACGGCCTGCATCGCTCGCCGCACCTCGGCCTGTCGATGGATTTCGCCGAGCATCGCGCCTACATGCCGGGCGACGACATCCGGCGCATCGACTGGAAGGTGTACGCACGCACCGATCGCTACTACATGAAGGAGTTCGAGGCGGATACGAACACCAACGTCCTGTTTCTCCTCGACATCTCGAAGTCGATGAGCTTCGCCAGCGACGGACTGTCGAAGCTCGATTACGGGCGCTACCTCGCAGCGTCGCTCGCCTATTTCTCGCACAAGCAGCGCGACCGCATCGGCATCGTCACCTTCGACAGCGAGATCGTCGACTTCGTGCCGCCGTCCGCGAAGCATCTGCACGCGACGCTGCACGCGATCGAGCGCGCCAGCGCCACTCGCGCCGGCGCCCTTGCCGAGCCACTGCACCGGCTCACCGAGCACATCCGCCGACGCAGCGTCCTCGTGCTCATCTCCGATCTGTACGACGAGCCCGAGCGTGTCGCGACGGCGATCGACGTGCTGCGGGGTCGCGGCAACGAGCTCATCGTCTTTCACATTCTCGATCCGGCCGAGCGCAATTTCCCCTTCGATGAAGCCGCCAACTTCGAAGACCTCGAGAGCGGCGAGCGCATTCCGGTGATCCCGGAATATCTTCGCGACCAGTATCGCACCGTCGTGGCCGAGCACATCGCGTCGCTGACGACTGTGTTCGGGCAGCGCGGCATCGACTACCAAATGTTCGATACCTCGCGTCCGCTCGACTACGCGCTGTTCGATTATCTGGCCAACCGGCAACGGCTGAGCCGCGTGCGCTGACCGACTGAGATGAACTTTCTCACTCCCCTCTTCTTCGCCGGTTTGGCGGCGGTCGCCGTCCCGATCCTCGTGCATCTCATCCATCGCGAGCGAAAGGACGTCATCGAATTTCCGTCGCTGATGTTCTTGCGAAAGATTCCCTATCGCACGGTGCGCCGGCAGAAAATCCGCCACTGGCTCCTGCTCGCGCTGCGATGTGCCGCGCTCGCGCTCATCGTCATGGCGTTCGCGCGCCCCTTCCTCGGACGCGACATCGCCGGCGCCACCGTCACCGGCTCGCGCGAGTTGGTGATTCTGCTCGACCGCTCGTACAGCATGGGCTACGGCGACCGCTGGTCGCGCGCCGTTGCTGCCGCGCGCAAAGCGATCGACGCCATGGCACCTGGTGACCGCGCGACGCTCGTCCCATTCGCCGATGGCCCTCACGCCGCCACCACCGCGACGCAGGACCGCGCCACGCTCGTCGCCGCACTCGCGTCGATCAACCTCGGCTCGGGCGGCACGCACTACGCGCCGGCGCTCAAACTTGCCCAGAAAACGCTCGAGGCGTCGAAGCTACCGCGCCGCGAGGTTCTGCTCATCACCGACTTTCAGAAAGTCGCCTGGGATGGCCACGACGATGTGCGCCTTCCGATAGGTACGATTTTCACGCGCGTCGATCTATCCGACAAAGTGACGTCGAACGTCTCCGTCACCGCGGTCGAGCTGCGCCGCGAGTACGAGCAGGGCCGCGAGAAGGTCGGCGCCACGGCGCGGCTCACCAATAAAGGCGCGAAGCCGGTCGACAAGCTCGCGGTCTCGCTCGACCTCGGCGGCCGCACGGTCGAGACAAAGTCGGTGATGCTCGCGCCCAACAGCGCAGCGACGGTGATCTTCAACGCCTTTCCGCTCCCCGACGGCTTCACGCGCGGCAGCGTACGCGCCACGCCCGACGCGCTGCCGCAGGACAACACCTTCTACTTCACGCTCTCGCGCGGACAGGCCATCTCGGTGCTCGTGCTCGAGAGCGGGAACGCCGCGCGCGGTCCATATCTCTCGCGCGCACTCGGCATCGGCGGGCGGCCGCCCTTCCGCGCGATGTCCAAGCCGATCGCCAAGCTCGCCCCCGAAGATCTGACCGACCGCTCGCTCGTCGTCCTCAACGACGCCGGATTTCCAACGGGCGATGCCGGCCGGCGGCTCGCGCAGTGGGTGCGTGAGGGCGGCGGGTTGCTCGTCATCCTCGGCGATCGCGCATCGCCGGCCAGCTGGAGCGGCGCGGTCGCCGAGCGTTTGCTGCCCGGCGCCGTCGGCGCCCCGGTCGACCTCGCCGCGCCGCGCGGCGGCACGCTCGGCTATCTCGATCGCAGCCATCCGGTGTTCGAGCTGTTCAGCGCCCCGCGCAGTGGAGATTTCTCGGCCGCGCGCGTGCTGCGCTACCGCAAGATCGAGATGCCGACCGACACCGGCATCGTCGCCCGCTACGACGATGGCGCGCCGGCTCTCATAGATCGCAAGGTCGGCGACGGCAAAGTGGTGATCTTCACCTCGACGCTCGACACCTATTGGAACGACCTGGCTGTGCAACCGGTGTTCCTGCCGTTCGTCCACTCTCTGGCGAAATATTCGGCGCGCTACACCGAGGATCAGCCGTGGTACACGGTTGGCAAGGTGCTCGACGTGCGCGGCCTGTTCGGCAAAGATGAGCCCGAGGTCGTAGTGACGACGCCGTCGGGCGCGAAGTCGAGAATGGAGGGAGGCAAGAGCGTCGGCGGCGCACGTGCCGTCGAGCTCAACGAGCAGGGATTCTACGAGTTGCGTACCGCCGGCGAGACCGCCGACGAGGCGCACCTCGTTGCGGTGAACCTGGACCCGGTAGAGAGCGATCTCTCGGCGGTGGATCCGGAGGAGATGGCGGCCGCGGTCACGGCGCCTCCGGGCGCTGAGGCCACGGCCGGCTCGGGCGCGCCGCTCACGATCGAGGATCGCGAGCGAAATCAGCATATCTGGTGGTATCTATTGATAGGTGCCTTCGCGCTGCTGGCGGCGGAGACAGTGTTGTCCAACCGGCTCTCGCGTCGCACGGCGGCGTCAACTCGTTAGGCACTCGTTAGGCACACGTTCAGTCAGGGCTGGGGGCCACATGGATCCGACACTCAGGCTGTCGAGCGAAGCAGCATCCCTAACGGGCACGATCCGGCGCGTGCGGCTGCGCTGGCGGCTTGCTCGCGCGCTCCAGGGATTCGCCATCGCGCTCGGCGCCGGCGCGCTGCTGCTGCTCGCGTCGGTCTGGCTGCTCAACCAGACGCACTTCTCCCCCACCGCGATCATCACGTTGCGCGTGGTGTTCGGCGTCGGATTCGTCGCGCTGCTCGCCTGGTGCGTGGGACGTCCGCTCGCGCGGAACGTCAGCGATCGCCAGGTCGCGCTGTACATCGAGGAGCACGAGCCATCGCTCGACGCCGCGCTCACCACCGCGGTCGAGCACGCGGATTCGAGTGATCCGCTCGCCAACCGCTCCGGATCGCTCGTCAGGCGTCTGATCGTCGCCGCGATGGAGAAGATGCGCACCGCGCGCGGCGTCACACGCATGGAGCAGGGCGATCTCTATCGCTCGTCGGGTGCGCTCGTCGCGATCGCGCTCGTCGTCGCCGGTCTGATCGGCGTCGGTCCGGAATGGATGCGCCACGGCACGAGCGCGCTGCTCGCTCCGTGGCGCACCGCCGAAGCGGCGATGCCTTTCTCGATCACCGTCACGCCCGGCAACGTCGCGATGGCGCGCGGCGCCGACCTCCAGGTCTCGGCCAAGCTCGTCAACTTCGACGCCGAGCAGGTCGAGCTCGCCGTGCGCCGCGGCACGAGCACGTCGTGGGAGCGCATGCCGATGTCGGTGCGCGCACAGACCAACGACTACGGCGCGCGCCTGTTCGATCTCGACAGCGCGGCCGAGTACTACGTGGAAGGCAACGGCATCCGCTCGCAGGTCTACAAGATCACCGTCGCCGACCTTCCGTACACGAAGAAGCTCGACCTCGAGTATCACTTCCCGGCCTACAGCGGACTGCCGCCGCAGACGATCGAGGACGGCGGCGACATCGCCGCGCTCAAGGGTACGACCGTCATCGTGCACGTCACGCCCACGCGGCCGACCGTCGGTGGAAGGATCATCGTCGAAGGCGGCGATACCGTCGCGCTCGCGCCCGACTCGAGTGGGCGGCTGAATGGCGCGATCGTCGTCAAGCGCGCCGGCTTCTACAAGATCGAGCTCAGGGCACCCGACGGGCACATGATCCCCGGCTCGCTCGACTACACCATCGATCTTCTCGCCGACCTCCCGCCGACGATCAGCTTCACCAAGCCCGGTCGCGACACCAAGGTCACGAACGTCGAAGAGGTCGGCCTCGAGGTGAAGGCCGACGATGACTACGGCGTGACGAAGATCGATCTCGTGTATTCGGTCAATGGCGGCGCGGAGCAGACGGTACCGCTGCAGGGCGGCGGGCGCGCGCTGAAGGAAGTCACCGCGGCGCACACGCTCTTTCTCGAGGAGCTCAAGCTTCAGCCGGGCGACGTGATCTCGTATTACGCGCGCGCGACGGACAGCGACGTCTACAGCGGTCCGAAAACGGCGAGCACTGACATCTACTTCTTGCGCGTGCGTCCCTTTGGCCAGGAATACCGGCAGTCGCAGGGCGGCGGCGGTGGTGGTGGCGGCGGCGGCGAGGACCCGTCCGGATTCTCCGAGCGCGAGCGGCAGATCATCTCGGCCACCTTCAAGACCGAGCGCGATAAGGCGGCGACGCCCGATCGCGAGCGCCGCGACAATCTCAGCACGCTGCATCTGTCGCAGGGACGACTGCGCGAGCAGGTCGAGCAGACGATCGCGCGCATCCGCCAGCGCGGCGGCGCGCTCAACGACTCGACGCTCAGGACCGTGTTGGAAGAGCTCGACAAAGCGGTGCCCGAGATGGTCGCCGCCGAAGAGCAGTTGGTGAAGAGCGCGGCGCCGGCGGCGCTCCCGCCCGAGCAGCGCGCGCTCCAACATCTCGATCGCGCCGAAGCGGCGTTCCGGGAAGTGCAGATCGCCATGGGACAACAGGGCGGCGGCGGTGGCGGTGGGCAGAGCTCGATCGAGAAAGCGGAAGATCTTGCGGACCTGTTTGACCTCAACGTCGACAAGTTGCGCAACCAGTACGAGACCGTCGATCGCGCGCAGCAGGAGCAATCGACCGCCGCCGTCGACGAGACACTCGAGAAGCTCAAGGCGCTCGCGGCGCGCCAACAGCAGGAGAACGAGCGGCTGAAGAAGGCCGCCGAGGCGATGCGGTCGCAGTCGGGCGGCGGCGGCGGATCGGCCGATCAGCAGCGCGAGCTGGCCAAGGAGACGGAAGATCTCGCGCGCCAGCTCGAGCGGCTCGCGCGCGAGAAGTCATCGCCGAGCATGCAGGAGACCGCGCGTCGGTTGCAGGATGCGGCGAACGAGATGCGGAAGTCCGCCAGCGCGGGCGGCGATCGCGGCGCCGCGCAGGGTGCGTCTGCGCTCCGGCAGCTCGAGGATGCCCGCCGGCTATTGGACGAGAATCGCTCGACGAGTCTCGAGCAGCAGGCGAAGTCCGCCGAGCAGAAGGCGGCGGAGCTTGCGCAGCAGCAGCACGCCATCGCGCAGGATGTCGACAAGATGAATGGCAACACCGATCCCGCTGGTCGCGCAGCGACGCAGCAGCAGTTGGCGGCGCGCAAGGATTCGTTGGCCAAGGGCGTCAGCGATCTGCAGGGGCAATTGGATCGCATGGCGCGCGATGCGCGTCGCGACAAGAAGGATGCGTCGCGCAAGATGCAGGAAGCATCGAACGCGATTCGCGACAACCGCATTCAGGACAAGATCAAGTTCTCGAAGAACTTGATGCGCTCGAACGCCGGCGAGTACGCCAAGAATTTCGAGAACGCGATCGCGGGCAACATGGATGAGATTCGCGACAAGGTCGCGGACGCGGCTGGTGCGGCGCGCGGCGCCGCGTCGACCGAGAAGTCGTCGGCCAAGACGTTGGAGAAAGCGCGCGATCTCGTGCGCGGACTGGAGTCCCTCGATGAGCGGATGAAGCAGGCGCAGCAGGGCAACACGGGACAAAAGGGGCAGCGGGGACAGCAAGGCCAGCAGGGACAGCAAGGCCAGCAGGGTCAAGAAGGCCAACAGGGTCAACAAGGTCAGCAAGGCCAACAAGGTCAGGGGCAGGCCGAAGGTCAGAACGGACAGGGCCAGAAGGGCCAGCAAGGTCAACAAGGGCGAGGTCAGGGACAGGGACAACAGCCCGGCCAGCAAGGCCAAGGCTCGCGACTCGGAAACATGATCGGCACTCCGACCGAAGCCGGTCGCTCCGGTCCGATTCGCGGCATCTCGCCCGAGGACGCACGGCAGTTCGGCCGCGAGTTTCGCGACCGGCGCGCCGCCGCCGAAGATTTGAAAAAGGAGCTGGCGAAGCAGGGCGAAGACGTGAAGGACCTCGATGCGCTCATCAACCGCATGCGCGGCCTGGAGAATCCCAAGGCGTACGACGATCCCGCCGCCGCCGCGCGCTTGCAGGCATCGGTGCTCGAGGGACTCAAGTCGTTCGAGTTCGGCCTCCGTCGCAAGATGGAAGCGCAGCTCGACCGCCCGCTGTCGAGCGGCGCGGGCGACGTGCCGCCAGGGTTCAAGCAGCTCGTCGACGAGTACTACAAGGCGCTGGCGAAGAAGCCGTAGCCGCGGGAGCCGTTTCCTTCCCGCGGCCCGGTGAGTCCTTGAGAGCCCACCGTCGCACCGTCTCCCACCCATCTCCATGCCCGTCATTCTCTATGTCGTCTTCATCCTCTCGGGCATCGCCGGACTGATTTACGAGTCGATCTGGACGCGCTATCTCGGGCTCTTCGTCGGGCATACCGCGTACGCGCAGATCATCGTGCTCACGATCTTCCTCGGCGGGATGTCGATCGGCGCGATCGTCATCGGGCAGCGGTCGGAGCGGCTCAAGCAACCGCTCGTCGTGTACGCCTGCGTCGAGGTGGTCGTCGGACTCATCGGACTCGTCTTCCACGACGTGTTCGTGTTCGTCACCCACTTCGCCTACGACACGATCTTCCCGCCGCTCGCCGGCGGCATGGGATTGCTGATCGCCAAGTGGCTCATCGCCGCGCTGCTGATCCTCCCACAATCGATTTTGCTGGGGATGACCTTCCCGCTGATGAGCGCGGGGGCGCTCCGCCTCACCTCGGGCCGACCGGGACGTGTGCTGGCGCTGCTCTATTTCGCGAATAGCATCGGCGCCGCGATGGGCGTGCTGCTCGCCGGCTTCTATCTCATCGCGAAGGCAGGACTGCCGGGCACGTTGCTCACCGCCGCGATCATCAATATCGCCGTGGGGCTCGTGACGTTCCTTGGCCTGCGCCTGCTGCGCCGTGAGGGAGAGGCGGGCGCGTCGCAAAGAACGCAACCCGAGGCGAGCAGCTCCCTACACCTCCCTGCGCGCACGGCGCAACTGCTGCTCGTCATCAGCTTCGGCACCGCGGTCGCCTCGTTCATCTACGAGATCGCCTGGATTCGGATGCTGTCGCTGGTGCTCGGCAGCGCCACGCACTCGTTCGAGCTGATGCTGTCGGCGTTCATTCTTGGACTCGCGCTCGGCGCGCTGTGCATGCACCGCCTGGCCGATCGATTCTCGAACTCGGTGCGCGCGCTGGGAATCATTCAGTGGTGCATGGGATGCGCGGCGCTGGCCACGCTTCCCGTCTACCTCCAGTCGTTCGAGTGGACCTCCTCGCTCCTCAATGCACTCGACTACACCGACCAGGGCTACTCGCTCTTTACCGTCGCGCGCTACGCGTTCTGTCTTGCGGTGATGGTGCCATCCACCTTCTTCGCCGGCATGACGCTCCCGTTGATCACCCGCACGCTGATGGTTTCAGGACGCGGCGAGCGAGCCATCGGTTGGGTCTACGGCCTGAACACGCTTGGCAGCATCGTCGGCGTCATCGCGGCTGGCCTCGTGCTTCTGCCCATCATGGGACTGAAGAATCTGCTCATCGAGGGCGCCGTCATCGACATGGCACTCGGCGTCATTGTGCTGCGGGTGGCCGCGCGCGGCTCGGCTCGGGCGCGCAATATCGCCTATGGTTCCGCGCTGGCGTTGGCCGCGGTGACGCTGCTCGCCGTTCGCACCGGACCCTTCGACCAGTACCGGCTCGCGAGCGGCGTCTATCGCTACGCGCGCATCTCCGGTCCGAACGAGCGCCGCATCCTCTTCTACAAGGATGGGCGCACCGCGTCCGTGAGCGTCGCCTACGGCTTCGCCGGACAGATCACCTCGATCATGACCAACGGCAAGCCCGACGCGTCGCTCGACTCCTCGTGGTTCAAGCACGATGGCCAGCGGCGTCCCGTCGCCGGAGATGAGTCGACGCAGATGTTGCTTCCGTTCATCACGCTCGCGCACGCGCCGCACGCCCAGTCGATGGCCGTGATCGGATTCGGCTCGGGGATGACGTCGCACATCCTGCTGGGTAGTCCCGAGGCCCGCGCCGTCTACACGATCGAGATCGAGCCCAACATGCCGCGCGGCTCGCGGGCATTTTATCCAGCGAACAAGCGCGCATACGATGATCCGCGCTCGCACATCATCATCGACGACGCGAAATCCTTTTTCGCCGGCACCAACCAGAAGTTTGACCTGATCCTTTCCGAGCCGAGCAATCCGTGGGTGAGCGGCGTCTCGGGGCTGTTCACGAACGAGTTCTACCAGCGCATACGAAGCTATCTCACCCCCAACGGGGTGTTCGGGCAGTGGCTGCATCTGTACGAGATCGATGACGGCCTGGTGCTGACGGTGCTCTCGGCCATTCACCACAACTTTCGCTCGTACGACGTCTATCTCACCGGGTCGCACGACATCCTGATCGTGGCGTCGAACGCGGCGAAGCTCCCGGCGCCCGATTGGAGCGTGACGCAAGCGCCGGCGTTCCTCACCGACTTCAGTCACTTGCTACCGATCAGCGATCTCAGCTCGGCGCATCTGCTCGACCGCGCGGCGCTGGCGCCGCTGCTCGATCACTGGAATCGCGGCAACTCAGACTTTTATCCTGTCCTCGATCTCGGCACCGAGCGCGCGCGGTTCATGCGGCAGTATGCCATTGGCTTTCAGGAGCTGAGCGGTGGGCGCTTCGACATCATCGCTCCGTTCGAGAATCGGCGTACGGGATTCGGGACGACGCCGGTGGTTCCGGTGGCGGAGCTTCCGCGCATGCGCGCGCTCGCGCTCGGCGCCGCGCTCCGCGGCGCTATAGGTCCCGACAGCCTTGGTCAGTCGTTGGGCACCGCGCTGACCTCGGCGCAGCAGCGCAGGTGGTCGCTGGATGCCTCTATGGCCTCACCGACGCCGCCACCCGACTGGAAAAAGTGGACCCAGGAATTTCTCGCCGTCGACGGCGATTTGCACAATGGCACGGCCGGTGTGGTGAACCAGCCCTTCTACGACGCTGTCGGACACTTCCTCGACAGGCAGAAGGCTCCGGAGCCGCTCAAAGTCGCCGTCGGTTTCCTGCATTCGCTTTCGACCTGGGATTTTGCAACGGCATCGAGGCAAGCGGACGTGTTGCTGCCCCTCGCTGTCAAAGGAGAGGATTGGCTGCCGGTCGACGCGCTGAGATCCGGCGCGGTCGTGGCCAAGCTGAAGAACGGCGACGCCGACGGGGCGGGAAAGTATCTGGTCGCACTCGCACCGCGCAGCCGTTTGAGCCCGAGCGACCTACGGGCGCAACTCCTGGCGGCCTATGTGCAGGAAGCGCGTCACAGACTCACCGCGCCCAAGGAAGAGTAGCTATCTCCCTTCGACGTGAAGCATCCTCGTGCGATGCTTGAGGGTGCGCAGTAGGAGGTAGAGCGCCGTCGTCGCGCCCAACATCGCGAGATCAACGTCATCCACGGTGATCGAGCCCTCGCTACGAGAGTTGGCCAGCGTATTCAGAATCGCGAAAGACACCACGATCGCCAGCAGTCCGGAATATTCCCGCCGCAGCACGTTGCGGAACGAGAAAGGGAGGGCCGGGGCGCACCACCGCGAAAAATCGGGAAGAAATGCGGGCGTCCGCTGAGCCCACTTCACGAACAGGTCGCCAAAAGTGCGGCGGAGATACTCCTCCTCCGCGAACATAATGCGCTCGTAATAAAGCCAGAATACGAGCACCATCAAGACAGCAACCCACCATGAGCGCGCGAGGAGTGCAACCCCCATCCACATGAACAGGTTGCCCAGGTAGAGCGGGTGACGCGCGACGGAGTAGAAGCCGGTCGTGTTCAAGCGTAGGGCGACTTGCCCATCATGGGTGTTACGGCCCGAGGTACCAGCCGGCGCGTAGCCGATTACTACGGCGCGAATCAGTAGCCCAAGCAAGGCCACGCCGAAGCAACCTGCTACCCACGGCTCCGTCAGCCCGGAATGCTCGGGAGGTGTGTGACGCAGCTGCGACCAGATTACCGGACCGGCCATCAGCATCGGCAGATAGCTGCGCCACCGAAAGAGCCAGTTCCCCGAACGCTCCCACTCTTCACGCAATGGCACGGTGGACCTCGGTCGTCGATGCGGCTGATACTTCGTGTTTCGGACTCTTGTATAGAGTCATACGTCTATACCCGCGCGCGTGATGCACATTGACGTTGATCGCGTCACATATCCGACACCGCGAGCATCGGTATCAACGAGACGAGGCTTGCGGCAACTCGCCGCAAGCCTCGTATCGAGCTACTGGGCGTTCCCAGCCGCAGGCTACTCGCTACGCCTTGGGTTTATCCTTGAGCGCCTTGGCGGCGTCGAGGTGTGCCTGCACCTTCGGCTGCGCGGTCTGCAGCGCTGCCT
>JALZAE010000600.1 GCA_030948535.1 Gemmatimonadota bacterium
CGTTGTATCCGCGCTCCATCTCCGGCGGCACCGGCGGAGCGCTGAGCCACCCCTCCCCCTTCGAGCTCAATCAAGCGATCACGCTCATGGCGAGCGCGGTCGGGAAGACGCTCGTTTTTACCCGCCCGGAAAGGACGGAGCCGACGAGCGTGTGGCATCGCAAAGAGTAGGTGCTAGGGGTGAGGTGTCAGGGGTTGAGGGCGGCGATGTTCGCTTTCACCGACCCTGACACCTGATACCTAAGCCCAGTGCTCTCGTCGCGATCAGGGCGGCGAGAGAGCCGACGATGAGGCCTGCGATGGCCATCTCGCGCGTGCGGCTGCGGGCGAGCTGCGCCAACACTCCATAGACCACGGCGATCGCCAGCACCATCCCGACGCCGGCAAAGAGCAGCAGCATCGTCATCAAGAAGCGGGGGCGCGCCATCGATGTCGCGCGCACTTGATCCATCGTGCGAATCGACGTGATCGCCAACGTCGGATCGATCTCCGCCACCGACCGGCGCACTGCCGGCGCGAGCGATGTCGGCTCGGCGCGCGTGCGCAGCAGGAGCACCATGCCATTCTGCGGACCCTGCGCGAACGGCGTCAGGATCTCGATGCTCGGATCCGTCGCCGATGAGGACTGATGCTCATTGCCGATCACCCCAACAATCGTGCGCCACACGGAGATCGAGTCGGGAATCTTGTCGAAGGAGAGGCGCTCCCGCCCGGCGGTCAGCCTCGGGGACGCGCCCGCACGATCGGAGTCATCCCCACCGGCGCCGCATCGCGCTCGGCCACCCAGAGCCGCGCATCGCGGGCGAGCTCGGTGACGCCGGCCGGAACGGGCATGGAAGCGGGGGCAAGCAGTCGTCCCGAGGCGGCGAGCGCCTCCACCGATTGCGATGCCGCCGCGACGTGCGCCTCGTCCAGCGCAATGCCGCGGGCCACACCGGGCCGCAAAGGCATCACGCCGGCCGGCGCGGTCGCGATCGACACGCCATCGCCGCTGGCGACGCCGTCGACCGGATTGATCGCGAGCATCTGCACGCCGTCGGCAACCACCGCGAGCGCTGGGGCAAGCGCGCTCCATCCGCCGGTGAGCACTACCACGCCGCCAGGCGTCGAGAGGTCGAGCAGCGCGGCGACGCGCATCGCCTCCTCCTCCGCCGTTCCCGTCATCGGTGACGTCGATGGCGCGGGCGCCGAGCCGCGCGCGAAGTCGACGATGCCTCGGACGATCGGATACTGCGCGCGACAGGTCGGGCAGCCGAGTATGCCGCGCGTGACATCGCGTCCATGCAGCTCGCCCGTGCTGGCCACCAGCCAGTCGAGCGCGTGCTCATGCACGCAGCGCAGCCGGTCGATCAGCTCGATGAACATGGCGGCTCCCGGTGGAAGGAGTGCATCAGGCGGGCGAGAGACGCAGCTCGTCGATGTTCGTCGCGGGCGGACGCGTCACGGCGAACATCACGGCCTCCGCGACGGACTCGGCGCGGAGCATCGCCGCGCGCGGCGTGAGGCCAGGCGTCGTATCGGGATCGTGCGCATCCCAGAGCGTCGTGTCGGTCGGGCCCGGCGAGACGAGCGTCGCGCGGATGCCCGTGCCCCGCGTCTCGGCCCGCAGAACCTCGTGCAGTGCGCGCACGCCGAACTTCGACGCGGCATAGGCGGCGTTGCCGGGAAAGATCGCGCGGTCCGCGATGGAGCCGATGGTGACGATGTGCCCCGACCCGCGCTCGCGCATCCCGGCGAGAAAGGCGTTCACCAAAACGAACGGGCCGATGAGATTCGCTTCGAGGGATTCGACGAACTCCGCCGGCGCGAGCTCGGCGATCGGCGCCATGGCGAACAGGCCGGCGTTGTTGACGAGGATGTCGGGCGTGCCGCCGAACGCCTGGACAATGCGCTCGACGCCGGCGTGCGCCGTCTGGACGTTGCCGACATCGGAGGCGATCGCGATGGCGGTGGGGCCGATCTCGGCGGCGCGGGCGGCGAGAGGCTCGGCACCGCGCGCGATCATCGCCACGCGCATCCCTGCCGCGGCGAGCGCACGCGCGATCGCCAGACCGATGCCGCGCGAGGCGCCGGTGACCACGGCGGTGCGAAGCGTCGTTGTTTCCGTCACGGCAGCGCGTTGCCGACGTGCGCGAGATAGAGGAATTCCTCGCGAGTGCGATGATCGGAGCGAAAGGTGCCGCGCACGGCCGACGTGACCGTCTTCGAGTTCTGCTTCTGCACGCCGCGCATCATCATGCACAGGTGCGCTGCCTCGATCACCACGCCGACGCCGAGCGGTGAGAGAGACTCCTGCACCGCCTGAGCGATCTGTTCCGTCAGGCGCTCTTGCACCTGCAGGCGGCGCGCGAACACCTCCACGATACGCGGAAGTTTGGACAACCCGATGATCTTGCCGTCGGGGATATAGGCGATGTGCGCCTTGCCGAAGAAAGGGAGCATGTGATGCTCGCACAGCGAATAGAGCTCGATGTCCCGCACCATCACCATGTTCTCGTGCTCTTCCTCGAAGATCGCGCCGTTGACGACGTCGGCCGCGGTCTCCTCGTAGCCTCGCGTGAGCCAGGCCAGCGAAGTCGCGACGCGCTGCGGCGTCTTGACGAGTCCCTCGCGATTCGGATCTTCGCCGAGCCTCTCGAGCATGCGGTGGACGAGCGCCTCGAGCTCGGGGTCGTGCTCCGGACCAGGATCCAGATCCAGATCTTCATCCGAGCGCGGCGTGGGAACACGCGAACCGCGCACCGGTTGGCGCGCGTCCAGCGGCAGCGGTCGGGGATCGGCGTGGCGCGCGATATCTTTGGAGCGGCCGGCATCTTTCTTCTTCGGCATGACGTACATCTCGAGTCTGTAGTGGTATCCATCGATGCGACAGGGGCCAGCACGCGCTTGAGCACATCTCGCTCCATCTCTAAGTTGTCGCAACTTCTCCGCCCTGTCAGGTAGCGATCGGTCACGTGCTGCGACTCAAGCTGTACGCGCTCGCGGTTGCCGCTGCCTCGCTGGCGTCGGCGGGTTGGGCGGCGTTGTGGACGTTCCCCAGCATGCTGTTCAGCGCGTTCCTCGTTGCATGGGGCGCGGAGGCTGCGCAGTTCCTGATCTCGCAGGGGCTCGCGCTGGCGATCCTGGCGTGGCTTCAGACGATGCCGGAATTTGCCGTCGAGGCGGTGATCGCCTGGGAAGCGGGCAAGGATCCGGCGTCGTGCTTCATCGGAGCGCCGACCGTCGGCTGCCACTCGCATCTCGCCATCGCGAACTTCACCGGCGCCATCCGTCTGCTCATCGGCCTCGGCTGGCCGATGATCTATTTCGTGGCGGCGTGGTTTCGACGGCGAGACGGCGACGCGTTGGGCCACATCGCGCTGGAGGACGGGCACTCCATCGGCGTGATGGCGACGGTGCCGCCGCTCGCATACTTCGGGTGGGTCTGGTACAAGGGATCGCTGAGCCTGATCGATGGTGTGGTGTTGCTGGCGATGTACGTCGGATATCTCGCGCTCTTGTGGCGCATGCCGGCCGAAGGCGCGGACTCGGTGACTGATGCGCCCCGTGTCGCGCGATGGGCCTACGCGCGTCCGGGTTGGCAACGTCCGGCGACGATCGGGGGGCTCTTTCTGCTCGGCGGCATCATCATGTACGTGACGGCGCATCCCTTTCTCGACTCGATGCTCGCGCTCGCCGTCTCGGCGGGCATCAGCCAGTTCGTGTTCGTGCAATGGGTGGCGCCGTTCGTGAGCGAGTTCCCGGAGAAAGTGTCGGCGTTTCACTGGGCGAGCCGCCGCGGGCGGGCGCCGATGGCGCTCATGAACATGCTCTCGAGCAACGTCAATCAGTGGACGGTGCTGGCGGCGATGATCCCGCTGGTGCTGTCGTGGTCGCGCGGCGCACCGTCGGCGCTGCCCTTCGATGGCCCGCAGCGTCAAGAGATCTTGTTGACGTTGTTGCAGAGCGCGGTGGCGGTGCTGGTGCTGGCCCGGCTGCGCTTTGAGTGGTGGAGCGCTGCCCTGCTGTTCTTGACGTGGCTGATTGGTTTCGTGATTGCCGAGTGGCGGGACGAGATGTGTGTGGTGTATTCAGTATGGGCTGTTGTCGTGATGGTGAGCTGGGTGTGGAGGAGGCCAACCGTTCTTCAGGCATTCTGGCGAACGGTTCACTCCCGTTAGAGATGTCAGACGTCAGATGTCAGATGTCAGATATTGCTCACCATACGCTTTACCACACTCTTGACTCATCACAACACTCCACGTGCACGAGCGCGAGCTGAGCGGTGGGTTGCGAGTGCTCGTTGGAGTGCTCGGGGTGCTTGCGCTGGGGAGTGCGCTCGCGCTCGGGGTGACGGAGCTGCGGATGTCGGCAATGGGGGCGCGGCCGCGTGTGGCCCGATTGCTCGTCATCGCGCTCGCGGTGATCGCGATTGGCGGCGTGGTGCTGTTGCGCGGCGCGGTGCGCGGACGGATCGCGGCACGCGACAATCGCCGATGAAAAAAAAGGGCTCCGTGTTTCCACGGAGCCCTAAGAATAGGAACGAAGAGGATTTTTGAAGCCCCGTCGAATTTTTGAGGTCCTCACCACACCTTCCGTCTTCCCCGCACTGGGGCGTGACGTCAGTATAGATTATCGAACCCACCCGAGAGACTTGTTGGCTCAAAAATGAGAGTCTCTTCGTTCCAACTGCGTTGAAATTTACCGGCGCGCGCAGAAGCAGTCAACGAGAAAAGGCGCGTCGCACCCGAGAAATATGATCGTGAATGACGACTCACCCGGCGCTCAAAGCACGATTCGCGCCGCAGTGCTCAACCCGGCGTTCCCAATCGCGATGCTCGTCGTGTGGGCGGTGGTGACGTTCGGATTTTCACCCGCGCCCGGCTGGATTCATCTCCTGCTGACGCTGGGCGTGTTTCTACTGATTTACGGGATCGTGGTGCGAGGCAGCACCAGCGCGAGAACGGCGAGGAACAAGTAGAAGCGGCCTAGCCGGCACGCGACGCGCGAGGCAGCGTGAGCAGGAAGGTGCTTCCCGCAGGCGACGTCTTCTCCACCATCAAATCGCCACGCATGCCACGCGCGAGATCGCGGCTGATGGCCAATCCGAGCCCCGTGCCCTGGTGCGCGCGGGTCAGCGTGGCGTCCAGCTGAACGAACGGCTGGAAAATTCGCTCGAGCTGGTCGACCGCCATGCCACGCCCGGTGTCGGTTACCCGTGTCGCGACCATTCCGTTTTCGCTCTCCGCGCACTCGAACGTGATCGACCCGCCGGGCTCCGTGAACTTCACTGCGTTGCTGACGAGGTTGAGGAGTATCTGCTGCACTTTCTCTCGGTCGGCGCGGGCGATCGGACCTTCCTTGCAGCGCTCATAGTGAAGTGCCAGCCGCTTGGCGCGGACCTGTGGCGCGGTCAGTGCTTCAC
>JALZAE010000633.1 GCA_030948535.1 Gemmatimonadota bacterium
CCTCACGCACCGTGCGGCGCGGCCTTCGCCGATCCGGCGCCCCGGCCCGCCATCGCGGCGGCACCGCTTGCGCCCGACAGCGACGGAAGCGACCGCTCGATCTCGTGCATGATGCGCAGCGCGACCGCGAGCGCCTCGCGCCCATCTTCTCCTGTCACGGTCACCGGCTGCGTGCCTTGCAGCGCGCCGATGAAGCTCTCGAATTCGAGGCGTAGCGGCTCGCCCGCCGGCGCCTCCAGCGGAATGTGCTCGACGAAGCTTTCCAGCTGCACTGGACCGCCCGTCATCAGCGCGGCCGGGTCGATGTCGCCGCGCATGCGGTAGAAATCGCCGTTGCCCGCCGCGAGATCGAGCGAGAGATATCCGCTCTGCTGGAAGATGCGCAGCTTGCGCATCCGCTCGCGCGACACACGGCTCGCCGTGATGTTGGCGACCGCGCCGGTGTCGAAGCCGATGCGCGCGTTCGCGATGTCGGCGAAGGGCGTCAGCACCGGCACGCCCACGGCCGATAACTCGGTGATATGGCCGCCGACAAGCGTGCGGATCAGATCGATGTCGTGGATCATCAGGTCGAGCACGACGGCGACGTCGGAGCCGCGTACGGTAAATGGCGCGAGCCGGTCGCTCTCGATGAAGCGTGGGCGGTCGATCACCGGCAACGCCGCGCGAATCGCCCGATTGAATCGCTCGACGTGGCCCGTCTGGATGATCGCCCCGCTGGCCGCCGCCGCCGCGAGCAAGTCGTCCGCCTCGGCAATGGTGGATGCGATCGGCTTCTCGATCAGTACGTGTTTGCCGCGCACCAGCGCCGCTTTGGCGACCGCGTGATGGGCCGGCGTCGGGACGACGATCGTGAGCGCGTCGGCGGCATCGAGCAGCGTGTCGAGTGTGTCGTGATGACGAACGCCCAACTCATCGCTGACCGCTTTGCCGCGGTCGGTACGCGACTCGTGGAAGCCCACGAACTCGATGCCCGGCAGCTCGCGCAGGATGCGCACGTGATGAAAGCCGAGTGCGCCCGCGCCGACGACGCCCATGCGAATTCCGCTCACATCCCGATCCCGCGTTGGCTGTTGTCGACGAAATCGAGGAAGTGCGTCACTTCCGGCAGCGGCTCGATCTCGGCGCGCGCGCGCTCCAGGGCCTGCGAGATGTTGAGCTCAGAGCGAAACAGCAGACGGTAGGCGCGCTTCAGCTCGCGAATCGCCTCGGGATCGAAGTTCGCGCGCTGCAACCCGACACTGTTGAGGCCGTACAGCTTCACCGGATTGCCGACCGCTTTGACAAATGGCGGCACGTCCTTCGCCACGCGCGAGCAGCCGCCAGTGAACGAGTACGTCCCGATGCGCACGAACTGATGCACGGCGGTGAGTCCCGACATCGTCGCGCGATTCTCGACGGTCACGTGCCCGGCGAGCTGCACACCGTTCGACAGAATCACACCGTCACCGATGTGGCAGTCGTGCGCCAGATGCACGTACGACATGATGAAGCAGCTCTTCCCGACTGTCGTCTTGAACGACTGCGCCGTGCCGCGGTTGATCGTCGTGTACTCGCGGATCGTCGTGTTCTCGCCGATCTCGACAGTCGTCACTTCACCCTTGAACTTGAGATCCTGCGGGTCGCCGCCGAGGATGGTGCCCGTGCCCACTTTTACCTTCGCGCCGAGCCGGACGTGGCGCTCGAGCGTCGCCCGCGGCGCGATCACGCAGGCGTCGCCGATCTCGCAGTCTTCTCCGATGATCGCGAACGCGCCCACGGTCACATCGCTGCCGATACGCGCGTCCGCGGCCACGATCGCCGACGGATGGATCCGCGTTGTCATCGATCCCGGACCATCGCGGCCATGTCGGCTTCGCACACCGTCTCGCCGTCGACCAACGCCACGCCGCGCATCTTGCAGATGCGCCCGCGGATCTGCATCACCTCGAGCTCGAAGCGCAGCTGGTCGCCCGGCCGCACCGGCTTCCTCCACTTCACGTTGTCGAGCGACATGAAGTACACGACCTTGTTCTCGGCGTCGTCGATGTTGCCCATGAGCAGCATGCCGCCCACCTGCGCCATCGCCTCGATGATCAGCACGCCGGGCATGATCGGATGCCCGGGAAAGTGGCCCTGAAAGAAAGGCTCATTGATTGTCACGTTCTTCAGGCCGACGATCCGCTTCTTCCCCTCGATCTCGAGAATCCGGTCGACGAGCAGGAACGGATATCGGTGCGGCAGCACCTTCATGATGTCTTCGATGCCCAGCATTCGCGTCTCCTCTGCGGCGCGGCGCACGAGCTCGCGCACCAGCGTTACGGTCCCCCGATGACTCGGACGGTCGGCGGTGATGTGCGCGTGGACGCGCTTGCCCGCCAGCGCCAAATCTCCGACGCAGTCCATCGCCTTGTGCCGGACGAACTCGTCCGGCCAGCGAAGCTCCGTCTCGATCACTCCGACCTCATCCATCACGACGGCGTTGCGCGTCGAGGCGCCCTTTATCAGCCCCATCTCGCGCAACATCGTTACTTCGTGCACGAATCCAAACGTTCGCGCGCCCGCGAGCTCACTCGCGAAGGTGCCGGGCGTCACCACATACGCGCCCGTCTGCTTCCCGATCATCGGATGCGGAAAATCGATCGACACATCGAGCGCCAGCGCCGGCGCCGCCGTCGCCTCATAGCGCGCCTCCCCGACCTCCAGACGTATCGGCTCGCGTACCTCCAGATACTCGACGCGCCCGGGCCGTGCCGCCAGTCCCGCCAGCGAGAGCGCGGCGAAAAACGGTTGCGCGCTGCCGTCGAGAATCGGCGGCTCCGAGGCATCGAGCTCGATCAGTACATCGTCGATCTCGAGCGCCATCACCGCGGCGAGCACGTGCTCGACCGTGTGGATCGCTTGGGCTCCCTCGCCCAACTGCGTGCGCCGATCGGTGAGCACGGCGTTGGCGATGGTCGCCGCGATCACCGGCGTGTCGGGCAGATCCGTGCGGCGGAAGCGGATGCCGCTTCCCCCTTCCGCCGGCCGGAAGGTGAGACGACAGGGCTCTCCCATGTGCAAGCCGACGCCCTCCACCGTTGCGTCCGCGGCAATCGAGTTCCGGCGCGCCGTCACGATTGCCCGGTCTCGCCGCGCTCCACCAGGCGCATGATGCGCTTGGCCATCCCCGCCAGCTTGTTGATCGCCGCTTGCAGCCGCAACGACTCGGCATGCGGCCGCGCCGGATAGCCCGACCAGCTCTCTCCCGCCGGCACGTCACCGAACACGCCCGCTTGCCCGGCGATCCGGGCGCCGCTCCCGATCGCGATGTGGCCGTTGATTCCCGCTTGCCCGCCGAAGGACACGCCGTCGCCGACCCGCGTGGAGCCTGCGATGCCGACCTGCGCGGTGATGTAGCACAGTCGCCCGATGCGCACGTTATGCGCGATGTGCACGAGGTTGTCGATCTTCGTGCCGGCGCCGATGACCGTGTCGTCGATGCTGCCGCGGTCGATGGTCGTGTTCGCGCCGACCTCCACATCATCCTCGATCATGCATCGGCCGACGTGTGGCACCTTGTGATGCACGCCGTCGCGATAGACGTAACCGAAGCCGTCGGATCCGATGCGCGCGCCGGAGTGCAGCACTACGCGCTCCCCGATCTCCGTGCCGGGATACAGCGTCACCGCCGGGTACAGATGACTCCCCGCGCCGATGCGCACGCCACGGCCGACCACGCAATGTGCGTCGATGCGCACGCCGTCGCCGATCGCCACGCCCTCTTCGATCACGACGTATGCGCCGATGCTGGCATCGGCGCCCAATCGCGCGTGCCGTCCGAGTCGCGCGGTTGGGTCGATGCCGGCGGCGGCGCGCGGCGACTCGTAGAGCGCGGGAAGCACCTTCAGGATCGCCTCATAGGGATTCGCCACCACGATCCGCGCGGCGCGCCCCTCGAGCGCCGCCACGGCGTCCGCGAGCTCGGGAGATACGAGAACCGCTCCTGCCATGGAGCCGCCGAGCGCGGGCAGGTAGCGCGCGTGCGCCACGAAACTCAATTCGTCCGCGGCAGCGCGGTCCAAGGGCGCCACGGCGCGCAGGAGACGGTCGCCATCGCCCGACAGTGTACCGCCCACCAAATGCGCGACGGCCGCGGCGCTGAGG
>JALZAE010000048.1 GCA_030948535.1 Gemmatimonadota bacterium
AGCGGCGCGCCTTGCCCGCCCGCCGCGACATCGGCGACGCGAAAGTTGGCGATGACGTCAACGCCCGTTCGCTCGGCGATCACCGCCGCTTCGCCGCTCTGCCATGTCGAGTGGCCGGGCTCGTGCCAGATGGTGTGGCCATGCGACGCGATCGCCGCGACCTCCGCGCTGCCTAACGAGGCGTTGCGCATCACCGAGAGCGCGGCATCCGCCAACAGCTCGCCGAGATCGAACGACAACCGACAGTACTCGCGCGGTGTGCCTCGCTCCGTCGCCGCGAGGATGCGGCCGCGCTGCTCGTCCGAGTACGCCGTCGTCTCGAAGGAAAGGAGCTCCGGCGTGATCGTCGCGTCGGGACGCTCGCAGAATCGGACGGCGGCGGCGGCGATTCCGTCGGCGGAGGTGCCCGACATCAATCCGACGACGACCGTGCCGGCCGTCATCGCACGGGCGGCGGCGCGTTTTGCACGACGCGGCGAATGACGCCGCCGGCGTCGGCCAGCGCGCGCTCGGCGTCGAGCCGGCCGACGCCGAGGAGCTGCATGACGATCGCGGTCTTGACCGAGCCGCCGGCGTCATTGATCAGGCCACGCGCCTCCTCGCGCGTGACGTTGCACACTTCCATCACGATGCGCTCGCCACGGTCGACGAGCTTCTGGCTCATCGCGCGCAGATCGACCATGAGATTGCCGAACGTCTTGCCGATGCGGATCATCGCGCCGGTCGAGATCGTGTTCAACACGAGCTTGGTCGCGATGCCCGCCTTCATGCGCGTGGAGCCAGTGACCGCTTCGGCGCCGGTGTACGGCAGGATCGCCACCTGCACGCTCTCCAACACTTCGTTACTTGGCGGCGAGCAAGCGACGATGCCGGTCTTCGCCCCGCGCTCCGCAGCCCGTAGCAGCGCACCGCGCACGTACGGGGTCGTGCCCGACGCGGCGATGCCGACGACGAAGTCGTTCGCCGACACCGAGTGCGCATCCATCGCAACGGCGCCGTCGGCGGCGACATCCTCGGCGCCCTCCTGCGAGCGCGTGAGCGCGGCCTCGCCGCCGGCGATCATGCCGATGACCATCGACGGATCGGTGCCGAAAGTCGGTGGACATTCGCTGGCGTCGAGCACGCCGAGCCGTCCGGAGGTTCCGGCGCCGATGTAGAAGAGCCGACCGCCGGCGCGGAACGCTTGCTCGGCCAGCTCGATCGCGCGCGCGATTGGCTCGCGCTGCGAGGCCACGATGCCCGAGAGCGTCTGGTCTTCGGCGTTGATGAGATCGACGATCTCGAGCGGCGAGGCGAGATCGATGTCCGCCGTGCGCGGATTGCGCCGCTCGGTGAGCCGGGAGTCGAGGAACGGTTGCGTCACGCGAACATTCGGCGGGATGAGAGGCATGTGTCACCGCCCTTCTGTCTGCGGCGCGCGTGACGGGCTAAGTTACCGGGCGTAGAACGATGCTCGCAAGCGCACGAATCGTCTTGCCTGACATCTGACATCTGACATCTGACGTCCGAGCGACTCATGACGACACGATTCCGTTCTCAGACGATCTCGGCACTGGTGGTTCTCGGTGCCATCGCGGCCTGCACACGCAGCTCGGCGTCGAGCGATGTCGCACCGGCGGCAGCCGCGACCGGCAACTCCGCCGCCATTCAAGCCGCGGCCTTTCCACAAGGCTGGGCCGACAAGAAGCGCGTCGAACCGACAACCGCCGACCACGGCATGATCGCGAGCAACAGCGCGCTCGCCAGCGCGGCTGGTGTCGAGATCATGAAGAAAGGGGGCAATGCGGTTGATGCCGCCGTCGCCGTTGGATTCGCGCTCGAGGTGACGTTTCCGTTCGCCGGCAACATCGGCGGCGGCGGCTTCATGGTCATTCGCATGAGCGATGGTCGCGTGGCGTCGATCGACTATCGCGAGGTTGCCCCCCTCGCCGCGTCGCGCGACATGTATCTCGATGCGAGCGGCAAGCTCACCGAGAAGAGTCTCGTCGGCGGGCTGGCGGTGGGCGTACCGGGCGCGGTGGCAGGGATGACCGACGCGCTCGCCAAATACGGAACGATGTCGCTGCACGATGTCATGCAGCCGGCGATCAAGCTCGCGGCGGACGGTTTCGTCGTCGACAGCGCGTTCAGCCGCGGCCTTCGCGCGGCCAGCAAGCTGATCGGCCAGTTCGCCGGCGCGAAGATCTTTCTCCCCAACGGCGAGCCCGTCGCACCCGGCACGCTGCTCAAGCAGCCGGACCTCGCCCGCACGCTCACGATGATCGCCGATCAGGGACCGCGCGCGTTTTACGATGGACCGATCGCCGACCAGATCGTGGCGCAGCAGAAGCACGACGGCGGCATCATCACGAAGGAAGATCTGAAGCGCTACAAATCGGAGTGGCGCGAGCCGATCACCGGCACGTATCGCGGCTATACGCTCTATACGATGCCGCCCGCGTCGAGCGGCGGCATCACGATGCTCGAGACGATGAACCAGCTCGAGACCTTCGGCCCGCTCCCCGACTTCAACAGCGCGAAATACAAGCATCTGCTCGCCGAGACCTTCCGCCGCTCCTTCATCGATCGCAATACGAAGCTCGGCGATCCGGCGTTCGTGAAAGTTCCAGTGGCCGAGCTGACGAGCAAGAGCTACGCGAAGACGCTGGCGGCGGCGATCGATCCGAATCACGCCACGCGCACGCCGACGTTCACCGCCAGCGCGGAGCCGATGCACACCACGCACTACTCGGTGGTGGACGGCAGTGGCAACGCCGTGTCGACGACGACGACGCTCAACGGCGGATTCGGATCGGGGACATTCGTCGATGGCGCCGGCTTTTTCTTGAACAACGAGATGGATGACTTCGCCGCCGCGCCGGGCAAGCCCAATCAATTCGGATTGGTGCAGGGCGAGGTGAACGCGATCCAGCCGGGTAAGCGCATGCTCAGCGCGATGTCGCCCACGATCGTACTCGACCCGAGCGGGAAGGTGTTACTGGTGGTCGGTGCCGCCGGTGGCCCGACGATCATCACCGGCGTGACGCAGGTGATCCTCAACGTGATCGATCATCATATGAGCCTGGCCGACGCGATGTACGCGCCGCGCGTGCATCATCAGGCGTGGCCCGATACTCTGACATACGAGTCGGGTGGCCTGACGGCGAGCACGATGGACTCCCTCACGATGATGGGCCATGCGCTGCGCAAAATTGGCGGGCTGACCAACGTCAACGCGGTGATGCGCGCTCCCAACGGCAAGTGGGTCGGCGTCTACGAGCCGCGCTCGACGGGCGGAGCGATCGGGTACTGATCGATGCGCGCGCGTGGCCCACAGGTGCGCGGCGCGCTCGCTGCCATCGCGCTGTTCGGCGCGACGGCGTGCCGCAACGGTCACGCGCTCCTACCGGCCGGTCCCGAGTACGCATCGGCCGCCGAGCTCGGCTTGCAGCCGTGCCGGGTCACGAACGGCTCCAACGTCAACGACTGGCGCGAGGTGGAAGCGGAAGGCTTTCGCTTCTGCGTGCCGCAGGATTGGCATCAGGTCGATCCCGGACTCGTCGTCGGGCCGTCGGGTGGATGGGTCGGACCCAACGGCTTCCTGCGCTGGCGCATCGTCGGCAATGAGGCGAACCGATTCTTCCCGCGCACCGAGTGGGAGGCGAACAATCCCAGCGAGCAGTCCGTCGATCTGAACGGCCAGCCGCGCGTCTTTCAAAACCGGCATCGCTACACCGAGACCATCGGCGGGCAGCGCGCGCGCATGTGGAACGATCAGTACTCCGACGGCACCTTCCTCACGCGCGCCGTGTGGGACGCGACCGGTGTCGTGCTCGAGGGGAACGGCCCCTCGCTGTCGAGCTCGGCGATCGAGCTGCGGATCATTCACACCGTGCGGTTCGCCACCACGCCGCCATAGATCGCGACGACGCGATGCACGAAGGGCCGAGCACGTCGCTCGGCCCTTCGCGTTACCGGGAAAAAAATGTCGCGCTAGTTCGACGTCGTAATCGCCGCGGGCGAGTTGAGCTTGATCGTGAAACGACCACCGGTCGGAATGCAGAACTCGTAG